>CAXSEJ010000034.1:0-15740 GCA_964236395.1 uncultured Rhizobacter sp. | reverse complement strand
TCAACATCGTCGTCGCCGATTCGCGCCTGCGCCGCGACGGCCGCTTCATCGAGCGAGTGGGTTTTTACAACCCCGTCGCCTCGGGTGCGGAGCAGCCGCTTCGCGTCGCCTTCGACCGCGTCGAGCACTGGACGGGCCACGGCGCTCAGATGTCGCCCACCGTCAAGCGGCTGGTCGAGCAGGCCAAGGCCGCGAGCTGAGTTCGCTCGGCCGATATCGGCCGTGAGTACCGTGCCTGCATCGGTGCCTGCCTCGGTGCCTGCCGACGAGTGGCCGGCCGATGCGCTCGAGGTCGGTCGCATCGCCGATGCCTGGGGCCTGAAGGGCTGGATCCGCGTCCAGCCTTACGCCGATCCGCCGCAGGCCCTGCTCAGCGCGCGCCGCTGGCACCTTCGTCCGGCCGAGACCTTGCCGGGCCGCATTGCCGCGGCGTTGCCACCGGTGCTCGACATCAGCGAGGTGCGCGAGCACGGTGCCGGCCTCGTCGCCTTTTCCGGCGCGGTGGCGGACCGAACGGCGGCGGAGGCCTTGCGCGGCGCCCGCATCTTCGTCTCGCGCACTCACTTTCCACCGCCGGACGACGGCGACGACTTCTACTGGGCCGACCTGATCGGTATGACGGTCAGCAATCGCGACGGTGTGGCGCTCGGCACCGTCGTCGGGCTGCTCGACACCGGACCGCACAGCGTCCTGCGCGTACGGCCCGAACGCGATGCCGCCGAGGAGACCCTGATCCCGTTCGTCGCTGCGTACGTCGACACCGTCGATCTGGCCGGCCGGCGCATCGTCGTCGACTGGGGCCTCGACTACTGAGCTGCGCGGGCCCGCCATGCGCTTCGACGTCATCACGCTCTTTCCGGAGCTGTTCGCGGCGCACTTCGCGCACGGCGTCACGCGCCGTGCCTTCGACTCGAAGCAGGTCGACGTGCGGCTCTGGCCGCTGCGCGATTTCGGCGACCCGCCGCATGCCCGAGTCGACGACCGGCCGTACGGCGGCGGGCCTGGCATGGTGCTGCTGGTCGAGCCGCTCGAGCGCGCGCTCGCGGCCGTTCGCCAAGCGCGGGCCGAGCCGGTGCCTGCGCCGCTGGTGAACTTTTCGCCGGCGGGCACGCCGCTGCGGCAAGAGCGCGTCGCGAGCTTCGCCGAAGGCAGCGGTGCCGTCCTGCTGTGCGCGCGCTACGAAGGCGTCGACCAGCGTTTCATCGATGCCCATGTCGACCTCGAGCTCAGCGTCGGCGACTACGTGCTGTCCGGGGGCGAGCTGCCGGCGCTGCTGCTACTCGACGCCGTGACGCGCCTGCAGCCCGGCGTCCTCGGCGACGCGCGTTCGCACGAGCAGGACAGCTTTTCCGACGGCTTGCTCGATTGCCCGCACTACAGCCGCCCCGAGGGGCTCGTCGGCCACGTCGCCGGCGGCGGCGACATCCCCGCCGTCCTGCTCTCCGGCAACCATGCGGCGATCGATCGCTGGCGCCGAGAACAGTCGCTGGCGCTGACGGCCGACCGGCGGCCCGAGCTGCTGGTCCAGGCGCGAGCCGCCGGCCGGCTGAGTGCGGCCGACGAGGCGTTCCTGGCCTCGAGCCGTCCTCGCCAGCTATAATTTTGGGTTTTTCGATCCTCTGCCGCGCGGCAGTACTCCGAGGAGTGCAGCCACCAAGAAGTCAACAGCGTGCGCACGATCGGCAGGAGCCCCTCGTGGACTTGATTCAGACCCTGGAGCGCGAAGAAATCGCGCGCCTGAACCGCACCATCCCGGCCTTCGCGCCGGGCGACACCGTCATCGTCAGCGTCAGCGTCGTCGAGGGCACGCGCAAGCGCCTGCAGGCGTTCGAGGGCGTCGTGATCGCCAAGCGCAACCGCAGCCTCAACTCGAGCTTCATCGTGCGCAAGATCTCGAGCGGCGAGGGCGTGGAGCGCACCTTCCAGACCTACAGCCCGCTGATCGCCTCGATCGAGGTGAAGCGCCGCGGCGACGTCCGCCGCGCCAAGCTCTACTACCTGCGCGAGCGCTCGGGCAAGTCGGCCCGCATCAAAGAGAAGCTGGCCTGAGCCTGGCTTTCCGGCCCGAGGACCTCCCGGTTCTCGGCGTCGATTCGCATCTTCCTGCCGTCTTGCCGTCGAGCTACGCGCCGGCGGCGATGCGGTCTCGCTTCGGCTCGCCGCCGTCGTGGCAGGCCGAGATCGTCGCCGAGCGAGCTTTCGGCGATCGCGCGCCGGTGGCAGCGTCCGTCCTCATTGCCGTGGTGCTGCGTGACGAGCCGACGGTCCTCCTGACGCAGCGCACCGACCACCTCAGCGACCACCCCAGCCAGATCAGCTTCCCGGGCGGCCGCGCCGAGCCGGTCGATGCCGATGCGGTCGCGACCGCCCTGCGCGAAGCGCACGAGGAGATCGGCCTGGAGGCGTTCGAGGTGGAGGTGCTCGGACGCCTGCCGACTTACACCACCGGCACCGGCTTCGTCGTCACGCCGGTGGTCGGGCTGGTTCGGCCCGGCGTGCGCCTGCAGGCCGATCCGACCGAGGTGGCCGAGGTGTTCGAGGTGCCGCTCGGCTGGCTCATGAATCCGGCCCACCATCAACACCATGCCGTCGAGATGAACGGCAGCAATCGAGAATTCCTCTCCATTCCGTGGCGAGGGACCGACGCGAACGGCAAGACCCGGCTCTACTTCATCTGGGGCGCGACCGCGGCCATGCTGCGCAACCTGTACCGCTTTCTCGCCGCCTGACGCCCGGCAACCGGGCTGCAAAGGCGCGCCGCTATGATCGGCCGGGATGAGTTTTTTCGCCGTCCTGTTCGCCCTTTTGCTCGAGCAGGTCAAGCCGCTGCCCCGCGGCAACCCGGTTCACGACGCGCTCACCGGCTGGATCCGCGTCACCGCACGCAACTTCGACGCCGGACGCCAAAGCCACGCCTGGGTCGTCTGGTGCATCACCGTGTTGGTGCCCTCCCTCCTGTGCTGGGCCATCTACCTCGCGCTCGCCCACCTCAGCGGCCTGCTCGGCCTGGCCTTCGACGTGGCGGTGCTCTACCTCACGCTCGGCTTTCGCCAGTTCAGCCACTACTTCACCGACATGCGCTCGGCGCTCGATCGTGGCGACGAGATCGAAGCCCGCCGGCTCCTGGCCGAGTGGCGCCACCTCGACGCCAGCGACCTGCCGGCTGCCGAATTCCTGCGCCACGTCATCGAGCACTCGCTGCTCGCCGCGCACCGCCATGTGTTCGGCGTCTTCTTCTGGTTCGTGCTGTGCTCGACCTTCGGCCTCGGCCCCGCCGGGGCGGTGCTCTACCGCCTGGCGGAATTCGTGAGTCGGTACTGGTCTTACCGCAGCGGCGAGGGCGCCATCGCCATCAACGAGCGGCTCATGGCGCTGTCGCTGCGCCTCTTTCACCTGCTCGACCACGTGCCGGCGCGGTTCACTGCCTCGGGATTCGCCGTCGTCGGCAACTTCGAGGAGGCCGTGAACGGCTGGCGGCGTGATGCCGGGCTCTGGAAGTACGGCAACGAGGGCGTGATCCTCGCGGCGGCGGCTGGCGCTGTCGGCATCCAGCTCGGCGGCGGCTCGGCGCCGGGGCTGACGCCCGACCGTGCCAAGACCTTCGCGGTCGGCGCGCCGCCGGCCTCGGCCGAAGCCGTCGGCTCGACGCCGGGCGTGCCGCCGCAGCTCGGCCACCTGCGCAGCATCGTCGCCCTCGTCTGGCGCTCGGTGGTGCTCTGGATGCTGCTGCTGGCGCTGCTGTCGCTCGCCAACCTGATCGGCTGAAGGCCGGTCAGGCGAGCTCGGCCAGGATCTCGCGGTAGATGCGGTAGCGCGACTCGGCGATCTCGCCGCGGCCCAGGGCAGCGAGCACGCCGCAGCCCGGCTCGTGCTGGTGGCTGCAGTTGTAGAAGCGGCAGCCGATCGCATGGCCGCCGATGTCGGGCATGAGGCCGGCGAGCTTGCCCGGCTCGATCTGGCGCAGACCGAATTCCTGGAAACCGGGCGAATCGATCAGCGCCTCGCTGCGGGCGGCATCGAGCCAGTACCAGTGCGTCGACGTCGTCGTATGGCGGCCGGTGCCGAGGGCCTGCGAGATCTCGCCGACCTGCGCGTCGGCGTCGGCGACCATCAGGTTCACCAGCGTGCTCTTGCCGGCGCCGCTCGGCCCGAGCACCAGCGTCGCCTTGGCCGCGAGCAGGGCGCCAAGCTGCGTGCGCGCGTTGGCCGGGTCGCTCTTCAGGGCCACGCCGACGACGTCGACGCCGATCGCTTCGTAGGGCGCCAGGCGTGCCCTGGCGGCGGCGAACGCTGGCAGGTCGCGCTTGTTCAGCACGATGCGCGCGGGGATCGCCGCGGCACCGGCGCCGATCAGCACCCGCGCCAGCTGCGATTCACTGAACACCGGCTCGGCGGCGACGACGACCATCATCTGGTCGATGTTGGCGGCGAAGGCCTTGGTCTTCCACTCGTCTTGCCGGTAAAGGAGGTTCCTCCGCGGCAGCACGGCCTCGACGACCCCTTCGTCGCCGGTTCGCTGCCAGCGCACCATGTCGCCGACCACGCACTCGCTTTTCTTGCCACGCAGGTGGCAGAGGAGGCGGGTGCCGTCGCCGCCTTCGACGACGACGTGCCGGCCGTGCCCCGAGACGACTCGGCCGGGCGCTTCAGCCGACGAAGGCGACGAGGGCATCGGCCTTGGCAGCGCAGATGAAGTCGTTGCGGGTGATGCCGCCGGCCGAGTGGGTCGACAAGCGCACGGTGCAGCGACCGAAGCCGACGCTGAGCTCCGGGTGGTGGTCCTCGACGTGGCAGATCCAGGCCAGGGCGTCGACGAACGCGACCGTTTCGAGCCAGCCGGCGAAGGCGAAGCTTTTCTCGATGGCACCGCCTGCCTCGCGCCAGCCGCTGCCCTGCGACAGGTGGTCGCGCACCACGTCGGGCGACATGGCGGAAGGCACCTTTTCGCACCTTTGCTCGAGGAAGTTCTTCATGGCGTGGCCGGATGCGGCGACCTGTCGGAAAGAGCCGCGAGGCGCTCGACGGCGGGCGGGTGCGAGTAGTAGAAGCGGGCGTAGAGCGGGTCGGGCGTGAGCGTCGTGGCGTTGTCCTCGTGCAGTTTGAGCAAGGCCGAGGCGAGGTCGGCGCCGCTCGCCTGCGCGCAGGCGAAAGCGTCGGCCTCGAACTCGTCGCGGCGGGACCACCGCGTGGCCAGCGGTGTGGCGAAGACCGTGAATACCGGCAGTGCCAGCAGCACGAGGAGCAGCGCGAGGGCGTCGTTGGGCGCGGTGAAGCTGGGGTCGACGCCGAGGCCGGTATAGAACCAGGCCCGGGTCGAGAGCCAGCCGAGCATCGCGAAGAAGGCCAGCGTCGCGAGCGCCATCACCGCCATTCGCTTGACGATGTGGCGCAGCTTGAAGTGGCCGAGCTCGTGCGCCAGCACGGCCTCGACTTCCGCTGGTCCGAGCCGTGCCAGCAGGGTGTCGAAGAAGACGACGCGCTTGGCCTTGCCGAACCCGGTGAAGTAGGCGTTGGCATGCGCAGAGCGGCGGCTGCCGTCCATCACGAACAGGCCACTCGCGGCCAGCCCGGCGCGGGCCATCAGCGCGTGGATGCGCTCCTTGAGCGATGCGTCGCTCAGCTCGACGAAGCGGTTGAAGAGCGGCGCGATGAGCGTGGGCACCAGCACCTGGGCCGCGGTCACGACGGCCATCCACGCTGCCCACGCCCACAGCCACCACAGCGGGCCGGCGGCGGCCATGATCCACAGCACGCCGGCAAGGACCGGCGTGCCGATCACGACGGCGAGCAGCAGGGCCTTGACGGCGTCGGCCAGCCAGAGCCGCCACGTCGTTCGGTTGAAGCCGAAGCGCTGCTCGAGCCGGAAGGTCGAGTAGATATCGAACGGCAGCTCGAGGAGGCTGCCGATCAGCACGAAGGCGGCCACCAGGACCACCTCGTAGACCAGACCGCCCCAGGGCGCGGCGACGGCATCGCGCACCGCAACATTGAGCGCGTCGAGGCCACCGAAGAGCGTCCAGCCGAGCAGGACGACGGTGCCGAAGACCATCTGCCAGTGACCGAGGCGAGCACGGGCCAGCGTGTAGTCGGCCGCCTTGCGGTGGGCGTCGATCGAGATCGAGGCGCGAAACGGCGCCGGCACGTCGTCGCGGTGGCGCGCCACGTGGCGCACCTGGCGCGCCGAGAGCCAGGCGCGCAGGGCGAGCGAGACCGCGAGGGCGGCGGCGAACAGGCTGGTCCAGAGCAGCGAGGACGACGACGGCGACATCGGCGCCAGTGTAGGGGTGCGTCCCGACCCTTGACTGGCTGCGAGAATTTCGCGCTTCAGGAGCGCTTGCATGAACGACACCGAACTGACCGCCAACGACCACAACCTCGTCTGGATCGACCTCGAGATGACCGGGCTCTATCCCGACCGCGACCGCATCATCGAGATCGCCGTCGTGGTCACCGATGCCCAGCTCGGCCACCGCACGCAGGGCCCGGTCCTCGCCATCCACCAAAGCGACGCCACGCTCGCCGGCATGGACGCGTGGAACACCGGCACGCACGGCCGCAGCGGACTGACCGATCGCGTGCGCGCCTCCACCGTCGACGAGGCCGAGGCCGAGCGGCAGGTGATCGAGTTCCTGTCGCGCTACGTGAAGAAGGGCGCCTCGCCGATGTGCGGCAACAGCATCTGCCAGGACCGGCGATTTCTCGCCGCGACGATGCCGGCGCTCGAGGCCTTCTTTCACTACCGCAACCTCGACGTGAGCACGCTCAAGGAGCTCGCCCGGCGCTGGCGGCCCGACCTGCTGGGCGGGTTCAAAAAGGCGCAGGCGCACACGGCGCTGGCCGACATCCAGGAGTCGATCGACGAGCTGGTCTACTACCGCGAGCACTTCCTCGTCGCGCCGATGCCCGCCGCGACAGAAGGTCTCTCCGCGATGTAGAATCATGGGCTTGGCCGAATGCTGATGAAGCTGACGCCAGCTTTCCAAGTTCATCCCCTCTGACCGCCTCGGGCCGCTACTTTCAGCGACCCACTCCTGCGCGGAACTGGTCGGCGGCGATGCCGTCGCTCCCCCATGCGACTTCAAGAGTCTTCGCCAAGGCGAAGACCAGCGCTGCCGCGCGCAAGCGGCGGTGCCTGAGCGAGTACGACCACATGACCACGACCTTCGAATCCCTCGGCCTGCCCGAGCCCCTCCTGCGCGCCGTCGCCGATGCCGGCTATGCCGCGCCCACCGACGTGCAGTCGGCCGCCATTCCGCCTGCGATGGCCGGCAACGACCTGATGGTGGCGGCGGCCACGGGCAGCGGCAAGACCGCCTCCTTCATCATCCCGGCGCTGCAGCGCGTGCTGGCCGCGCGTGCCGACAGCGCCCAGCGGCGCGACAAGGGCACGGTCTACGGCCCGCGCATCCTCGTGCTCACGCCGACGCGCGAACTGGCGATGCAGATCGCCAAGGCCGCGGTCACCTACGGACGCCACGTGCCGGGCCTGCGCGTCGCGACGGTCGTCGGCGGCGTGCCGTATCCGGCGCAGCTGAAGGCGCTGCGCGGCCCGCTCGACATCCTCATCTCCACGCCGGGCCGCCTGCTCGATCACCTGCAGACCGGCAAGGCCGTGCTCGAGCACACCGAGATGCTGGTGCTCGACGAAGCCGATCGCATGCTCGACATGGGCTTCATCGACGACATCACGACGATCGCCGACCACGTGCCGAAGTCGCGCCAGACCGTGATGTACAGCGCCACCTTCATGGGCCACGTCGCCCGCCTCGCCCAGAACCTGCTGCGCGATCCGAAGCGCATCGAAGTGGCGTCGCACACCGACACCCACGCCAACATCGAGCAGCGCCTGCACTGGGCCGACAACTTCGCGCACAAGAACGCGTTGCTCGACCACATCCTCACGCAGCGCGAGGTCGAGCAGGCGCTGGTCTTCACCAGCACGCAGATCGACGCCGACCGTCTGGCCGACCGCCTCGCCGAGCTCGGCCACCACGTCGCGTCGCTGCACGGCGGCATGCCGCAGGGCCGGCGCAACCGCGTGCTGCAGGGGCTGCGCTCGAAGCAGCTGCGCATCCTCGTGGCGACCGACGTCGCGGCGCGCGGGATCGACGTGCCGTCGATCAGCCACGTCGTCAACTACGGCCTGCCGATGAAGCCGGAGGACTACCTTCACCGCATCGGCCGCACCGGCCGCGCCGGCAAGAACGGGCTGGCGGTCACGCTGGCCGAGCGCATGGACACCGGCATGATCCGGCGCATCCAGCAGTTCACGACGCAGCCGATGCCGGTGGCGACGATCGCCGGCCTCGAACCCAAAACGGTGGCGCCGAAGATGCACGGCCCGGGTCCTGGCCGTCCGCCGGCGGGCCGCGTCCAGCGCGTCGAGCCGCGCGGCAATCCGTTCGACCGGTCGGCGCCGAATCGCGACGAGCGCGGGGCGCCTGCGCGCCGGCCGGGACCGGCGGCCTTCAAGGGCCGAGGCAAGCCGCAGCGCGGCGGCCCGGGGTCGTTCAGCGGCGCTGCACGGCCACGTTGACGGTCATGCCGATGTAGTCGCCGGTCTCGCCGAACCAGCTGCCGGAGATCGGCGCCGCCTGCGAGGGATCGCGGGCGACGCCGACGCGGATGAGCGAGGTGCCGCCGAGCAGGTTGTTCGTCGGATCGAACGGCAACCAGCCGGCGCCGGGAAGGTAGGCCTGCAGCCAGGCGTGCGTGTAGCCGGCACCGAGCATGTGGGAGGCGCCGCGGCCATCGAGCGCCGGGTCGTAGAGGTAGCCCGAGACGAAGCGCGTCGCGAAGCCGAGCCGGCGCGCCGCTTCCATCATCAGCAGGGCGAAGTCGCGGCACGAGCCGCTGCTTTGCCGGATGGTCTCGTGCGGCTTCTGCGTGCCTTCCTCGTCGC
This sequence comes from uncultured Rhizobacter sp., assembly GCA_964236395.1. Taxonomy (GTDB): domain Bacteria; phylum Pseudomonadota; class Gammaproteobacteria; order Burkholderiales; family Burkholderiaceae_C; genus Schlegelella_A. The sequence goes on along the minus strand of CAXSEJ010000034.1, from coordinate 6,838 downwards.
GCGAGAGGTAACGGAAGTTGTCGCGGATGCTCTGCGTCATGGCGACGAGCAGGTCGCGCGTGCCCGTCGGCCCGTCGGTGCGGATGAACTGGCGCGCCCAGGCCGTGAGCTCGCCGTCGGGATCGTCGTGGTAAGGCCGGAGGTAGTGCTCCAGGTCGTAGCGCTCGTCGAGCGAGTACGAGAACGGATAGAACTCGGCGCTCGCCAGGAGCGGCAATTCCAGGTTGTTGCTGCTCGCATGCTCGATGCGAAAGCTGCACACGATCTCGAGCTTGTCGGCCCGCTCGAGCGGCTGCACCAGTGCCACGGAATTGGAGAGCGGGTCCTGGATCAGCCGCACCGAGGCATGCGGGCTCACGTCGAGGTCGGTGGCGAGCACGCGCAGGTCGTGGCTGTCGCGTGGCCTGAACATCACGCGGTGCTCGCCGAACCGCACCGGCTGCCGGTAGCGGTAGACGGTGGTGTGCGTGATGTCGTAGCGGATCGGCATGATCGGTGCGGCCGACGGGCCGCAGGTCCCGGTGCGTCAGGCGCGCAGGAGCTCGACTTCGAACATGAGCGTCGCGTTGGGCGGGATCACGCCGCCGGCGCCACGCGCGCCGTAGCCGAGCTCCGGCGGAATCACGAGCACGCGGGTGCCGCCTTCCTTCATGCCCTGCACGCCTTCGTCCCAGCCGCGGATGACGCTGCCGGCGCCGAGGTCGAACTCGAACGGATCGCGGCGGTCCTTGCTGGAATCGAATTTCGCGCCCTTCTCACCGTTGTTGTAGAGCCAGCCGGTGTAATGAACCGAGACGGCGCTGCCGGCGCTCGCGGTCGCGCCGGTCCCCGGCGTGGTGTCGTCGTACTGCAGGCCGGAAGGGGTACTTTGCATAGGTGGTCCAGGATGGGTGGGGGAGCGATGCGCTGGCCGCGCATCAGGGAGCGGGGATGATGCCAGCGTGGACACGCCACATTGCCGTCGCTTGGGCAAGCCAGTCGGCAACCTGCGTTCCTTCGCAGCGCACACCGAGCGCCCTGCCCGCCGCCTGCAAAGCAAGCAGCGGCACGCCCAGGTCGAGCGGCCGCGCGCCGTTTTGCTTGGAAAGCTTGCGGCCGTCGTCGGCGAGCACGAGCGGGGTGTGCAGATAGCGCGGCGTCGGCAGCCCGAGCCGCTGCTGCAGCAGGATCTGTCGCGCCGTGCTGGACGCCAGATCCTCGCCGCGCACGACGTCGGTGATGCCGGCCTGCGCATCGTCGACGACGACCGCGAGCTGGTAGGCCCAGATGCCGTCGGCGCGGCTGAGCACGAAGTCGCCGACCTCCCGGGCGACGTCCTGACACTGCGCGCCGAGACGGCGGTCCCGCCAGCGCACGGGCGGGGCCGCGGCGGTGCACAGCCGCCACGCTCGCGCCGGCCGGCCGTGAAGGCCGTGCCGACAGGTTCCCGGGTAGACGCGTTCGCCGCCCTCGAACCCGCCGCCGCGCGATGGCGGCGCCTGGGCCAGTTCGCGCCGGCTGCAGCCGCAGGGGTAGGCGTCGCCTTGGCCGACGAGCCGCCGCAGCGCGCTCTCGTAGCGTTCGGCGGCCGACGACTGACAGGCGACCGGCTCGTCGCCGACCAGGCCGCAGCGGGCCAGCTGGGCGAGGATGGTCTCGGCCGCACCCGCGGCGTTGCGCGGCGTGTCGAGATCGTCGATGCGAACCAGCCATCGGCCGCCGTGGGCACGTGCATCGAGCCAGGAGGCGAGGGCGGCGACGAGCGAGCCGGCGTGCAGCGGGCCCGACGGCGTCGGCGCGAAGCGGCCGGCGTAGAGGGCCGCGCCCCTGCCGGCCGGGTCAGGGCTCGGCACTGCCGAGCCGGCTGCCATGGCGTTCGAGGAGCGCGCGCCGCGTGGCCGGGTTGCCGAGGTGGTCGAGCCACCAGGCCAGCGCCGGTCCGGGCTTCGGCGCCCTCGCCGTGGCGCCGCGGCCGCTGGTCGGCAAGCGCCAGGCGTAGCCGAGCGGGGCCGCCTGGCGGCTGCGCTGAACCGACTTGACGACGAGCCGGCCGGCACCGATGTGGTCTCGCACCGCCGGCTCCGGCAGGTAGCCGCAGCCCAGGCCGCGCAGCTGGGCATCGATCTTCGACGGCAGGTTGCCGACGGTGAGCACGTCCTGGCCGGGCAGCAGGTTGACCGTGATCGGCGCGAGGCGCTGGGCAGAATCGGCGATGGCGATGGCGCGGTGGCGGACGAGCTCCGCGTCGTCGATGGGCTCGTTGGCCTGGGCGAGCCGATGGTGCGGAGCGACGGCAAACACGAACTCCAGCGTGCCGAGCTGCTTCATCGCCAGGCCGCCCGGAACGTCGCGATCGGTGACGACGCCGATGGCCAGGTCGGCCCGGCCCGTGACCAGCGCCTCCCAGGTGCCGGCGAGCACCTCGTTGCTCAGGCGCAGCCGCGTCGGCGGCGAGCGATCGGCAGCGGCGAGATCGGCGCCGGCGTGCGCCGGCTTCGACGCAACGCGCGACGATGGCGGCGCCGGCACCGTCGAGGCATAGAAAGCCTCGCACAGCTCGAGCATCGTCGTGCGCGAGATGGTGTCGTCGACGGCGATGGCGAGCTGCGTCTCCCAGCCCGTGGCCACGCGCCTGACACGGTTGGCCACGGCGTCGATCTGTTCGAGCAGGCGGCGGCCCTCGTCGAGCAGCTCCTGGCCGGCGGCGGTGAGCGTGGCCTGGCGAGAGCGGCGGTCGAAGAGCAGCACGTCGAGCGCGTCTTCGAGCTGACGCACGCCGTAGGTCAGCGCAGAGGGCACCTTGCCGAGCTGCCGCGCGGCCGCCGCGAAGCTGCCGCTCTGCGCAATGGCGTCCATCATCGTCAGCGCTTCAGGGGTGAGGACATTGCGCGCCTCGTTCATCCATTCATCTTATTTGAACGCAGTCGTGAGGGCGATTGAGCCGTGAAGAACGTCCGCATGCCTACAGTGGCGCTGAAAGGAAAGCCACCATGATCACCTTGCGCAAATCCTCCGACCGCGGCCATGCCGACCACGGCTGGCTGAAGAGTTGCCACAGCTTCTCGTTCGCTGACTACCACGACCCGGCCCACATGGGCTTCGGCAACCTGCGCGTCATCAACGAAGACCGCGTCGCCGCCGGCAAGGGCTTCGGCACGCACGGCCACCGCGACATGGAGATCGTGAGCTACGTGCTCGAAGGCGAGCTCGCGCATCGCGACAGCCTGGGCACTGGCAACGAGCGCGGCGCCGACGGCGTGATCCGTCGCGGCGACGTACAGCGCATGAGTGCAGGCAGGGGCGTGCGCCACAGCGAGTTCAACCATGCCGCCGACCGCACCACGCACTTCCTGCAGATCTGGATCGAGCCCGACGTTCGCGGCATCGACGCGAGCTACGAGCAGAAGCACTTCGACGACGCCAGCAAGCGCGGCACGCTCCGCCTGGTCGCCTCGAACGACGGCCGCGACGGTTCGGTCACGCTGCACGCCGATGCCGCGATCTCGGCTGGCCTGCTCGAGGGCGCCGAGCGCGTCGAGCGGCCGCTCGATCCGTCGCGCAAGACCTACGTGCATCTCGTCCGCGGCGGCTTGACGGTCAATGGTCAGCGCCTCGCTGCCGGCGACGCCTTGCGCATCGAAAACGAGGCGTCGCTCGTGCTCTCGGCCGGCGAGCAGGCCGAGGTCCTCGTCTTCGATCTCGCCGCCTGACGCCGGGCAGGCCGAGATCGAGCTCCGTTCAAGCGTCGCGCGCCAGGCGCACGCCGCTGAACTGCCACTGCGCCTCGGGTGGAAAGAAGTTGCGATAGCTCGCCCGCACGTGGTCGGCCGGTGTGGCACAGGAGCCGCCGCGCAGCACGAACTGGTTGCACATGAACTTGCCGTTGTACTCGCCCACGGCACCCGGCAAGGGCCGGTAGCCGGGGTACGGCAGGTAGGCCGAGCGCGTCCACTCCCAGACGTCGCCGAACATCTGCACCGGCTCGTCGCCGACCGGCGCCGCCTGGGGCAGCGGGTGGAAGGCGCCGCGCTCGGCGAAATTGCCGAGCGTCGGCGAGCGCAGGTTGCGCGCGACGAGTTCCCACTCCAGCTCGGTCGGCAGGCGAGCGCCCGACCAGCGCGCAAAGGCATCGGCCTCGAAATAGCTGAGGTGGCACACGGGCGTGTGCGGGTCGATCTCGACCGTGCCCTGCAGCGTGTGGTTGAACCAGCGGACGCCGTGCGCCGCGGCGCCCTCCTCGCGCTGCCAGTACAGCGGCGCTCGGCGGGCGCCGGACTGCACCCAGTCCCAGCCCATGGAAAGCCAGAGCTCGGCCCGCTCGTAGCCGCCGTCTTCGATGAAGGCGAGGTAGTCGCCGTAGGTCGCCGCACGCGAAGCGATCTCGAACGGCTCGGCCCACGCGCGATGGCGCGGCGTCTCGTTGTCGAAGCAGAAGGGGCCGTCCCGCAACCGCTCGTGCCCCATCTCCACCAGCCCGCCCTCGTGCCCGAACCAGCGCAAGGGTTGGGGCCGCACCGGCGTCATCGGCCAGCGCCGGGCATAGGCGGCCGAACCCGGGTTGCACGACAGGGCGTGCTTGATGTCGGTCAGCAGCAGCTCCTGGTGCTGCTGCTCGTGCTGCAGACCGAGGCTCACGAGCGCCTGGAGCTCGGCGTCGTCGATGCGCTCGCGGAGGAGCGCCTGCATGCCTGCGTCGACGTGGGCGCGGTAGGCGCGCACCTGCGCCAGCGTCGGCCGTGTCACGAGGCCACGCCGGGCGCGTGGGAACTGGGCGCCCACGCCCTGGTAGTAGCTGTTGAACAGGACGCGAAAGACCGGATCGAACGGCCTGAAGCCGCTCTGGAAGCGCTCGAGCACGAAGGTCTCGAAGAACCACGTGATGTGGGCGAGGTGCCACTTCGTCGGGCTCGCGTCCGGCATCGACTGGACCTGGCAGTCTTCCGGCGAGAGCGGTGCCGCCAGGTCGAGACTGGCCTGGCGAACGCGGGCATATCGCGCCGCGAGCGGGCCGTCTGGCTGGGGTCGGGGAGCGAGTCGGGGTGTCGTCATGGTTGCCTGCGTGGTTGGCTGCGCCTCCCACCTTCACCCTATACGAAGCGCGACACCCGCGTGCGGCGGCCGGGCAATCGCCATGCCTCGGGCACGAAAGCGCTCGACCCGCGTCTCTAGAATGAGTTCCCATGCCCTTCGTCCACCTGCGCGCCCACACTGAATACTCGGTGGTCGATGGCACCTTGCGCATCGACTCGGCCGTCGCCGCGGCGGCCGATGACGGCCAGGGCGCGCTGGCCATCACCGACATCAACAATCTGTTCGGCGCGGTCAAGTTCTACGGCGCGGCGCGCCGTGCCGGGGTCAAGCCGATCATCGGTGTCGAGGCCTGCATGGAAGCCGAAGCCGGCGAAAAAGGGCCGAGCCGCCTGGTGCTGCTGGCGCAGACGCGCGCCGGCTACCTGAACCTGTGCCACCTGCTGTCGCGGGCCTGGCTCGAGAACGCCGGCAGCGGCCAGGCGTGCCTGCGCTGGGACTGGCTGCGCGAACGCGGCGAGGGATTGATCGTGCTGTCGGGCGCCGACAGCGGCGGGCTCGGGCAGGCGCTTCTGGCCGGCGACCCGGCGCGCGCGCGTGCCCTCGCCGAGCGCCTGGGGGCATGGTTTCCGCGCCGCTTCTACCTGGAAGTGCAGCGCATCGGCCTGCCCAGCAACGAAGCGCATCTGCGCGCCGCCGTCGAGCTGGCGGCGAACCTCGGCCTGCCGGTCGTGGCCACCCACACGGTGCAGTTCCTGGGCCCCGACGACCACGAGGCGCACGAGGCCCGGGTGTGCGTCGCCGAAGGCGAGATGCTGGCCAACCCGAGGCGCGTCAAGCGGTTCACCCGCGAGCAGTACTTCAAGTCGCAGGCGCAGATGGAAGCGCTTTTCGCCGACCTGCCGAGCGCGCTCGCCAACAGCGTGGAGATCGCGCGTCGCTGCAACCTGAGCCTGGTGCTCGGCAAGCCGCAGCTGCCCGACTTCGAGACGCCGATGCGCGGCACCGAGCGCGTGCCGATGGCCGAGTACTTCCGCATCGCCTCGAACGAAGGGCTGGAGCGGCGTCTGGCCCGGCTCTATCCCGACGCGGCGGTGCGCGAGCGCGAACGGCCGCGCTACGCGGAGCGGCTCGAGTTCGAGATCGAGACGATCCTGAAGATGGGGTTCCCGGGCTACTTTCTGATCGTGGCCGACTTCATCAACTGGGCGCAGCGCAACGGCTGTCCGGTGGGGCCCGGCCGCGGCTCGGGCGCCGGCTCGCTGGTCGCCTACTCGCTGCACATCACCGGCCTCGACCCGCTGCGCTACCAGCTGCTGTTCGAGCGCTTCCTGAACCCCGAGCGGGTCTCGATGCCCGACTTCGACATCGACTTCTGCCAGGCCAACCGCGAGCGCGTGATCGACTACGTGAAGGCCAAATACGGCCGCGACGCCGTGGCGCAGATCGCGACCTTCGGCACGATGGCGGCGAAGGCCGCGCTGCGCGACATCGGCCGCGTGCTCGGCATGAGCTACGGCCACGTCGACTCCATCGCCAAGCTCGTGCCGGCGCCGCCCGGCAAGACGGTGACGCTGCGCCGCCCGCCCGACAAGCCGGACCACAGCGTCATCTACGCGCGCCGCGAAGCGCCCGAGATCGAGCAGCGCGAGAAGAACGAGGAAGAGGTGGCCGAGCTGCTGGCGCTGGCCGAGCGCGCCGAAGGCCTGGTGAGGAACGTCGGCATGCACGCCGGCGGCGTGCTCATCGCGCCCGGCCGCATCACCGACTTCTGCCCGCTCTACATGCAGCCGGGCAGCGACAGCGCGGTGAGCCAGTTCGACAAGGACGA
>CAXSEJ010000033.1:0-16028 GCA_964236395.1 uncultured Rhizobacter sp. | reverse complement strand
GCGAGGCGGCGGTGCGCAACTACAAGAAGGGCCAGGAGGTCGAGGCGATCGTGCTGGCGGTCGACGTCGACCGCGAGCGCATCTCGCTCGGCATCAAGCAGCTCGACAGCGATCCGTTCACGAGCTACAGCTCGGTCAACGACCGCGGCATGCTGGTCACCGGCAAGGTGATCACCGTCGACGCGCGCGGAGCCGAGATTCAGCTCAACGACGACATCACGGGCTACCTGCGTGCTTCCGAGATCAGCCGTGACCGCGTCGAAGACGCGCGCAACGTGCTGAAGGAAGGCGACGAAGTCAACGCCATGATCATCAACGTCGACCGCAAGGCGCGTTCGATACAGCTTTCGATCAAGGCGAAGGACAACGCGGACGCCCAGGAAGGCATGCAGCGCCTCGCCCAGGCCAGCGAACGCGAGAACGCCGGCACGACCAGCCTCGGCGCCCTGCTCCGCGCCAAGCTCGACAGCCAGAACCAGGACCAGGACGCCTGATTCGGCGCGGCACGCCGGCCGTGACACGCTCCGACCTCGTGGAGCAGCTGGCCGACCGCTTCGGCCAGCTCACTCACCGCGACACCGAGTTCGCGGTGAAGACGATCCTCGATGCGATGGCCTCCGCGCTGGCCCGCGGTCACCGCATCGAGATCCGCGGCTTCGGCAGCTTCTCGATCAACCGGCGGCCGCCGCGCGTCGGGCGCAACCCGCGCTCCGGCGCCCAGGTGGTCATCTCGGAAAAGCTGGTGCCGCACTTCAAGCCGGGCAAGGCCTTGCGCGAGGCCGTCGACGCCAGGGCCGGTGCCAAGCGCGGCGAGGCCGGCACGCCAGGCGACTGACGGCAGCACCCGATGCGCGTCTTCGTCTGGCTGGTTCGCGCCGTCGTTTTCTTCACGCTGTTCGCATTCGCCCTCAACAACCAGAACGAGGCAGCGGTCAGCCTGTTCTTCGGGCAGGAGTGGCGCGCGCCGATGGTCTTCATCGTGCTTGCTGCCTTCGGCCTCGGCTGCGCCTTCGGCATCTTCGCGATGGTGCCGAGCTGGTGGCGACACCGCCGCCTGGCGCGCACGCAGACGCGGCGCGCCGACGACCGTGCGGTCGCCGCGCCGGCCAGCCCCACCGTCACCGGCGCTCCGCCCGCCCACCCGCCCCGCGATGGACTTTGAGCTCCAGTGGCAATGGCTGCTGTGGGCTTTGCCGCTCGTCTTCGCGCTCGGTTGGGTGGCTTCCCGCTGGGACGTGCGGCAGTGGCAGCGCGATCTGAAGGGTTCGCAGCGCATCTATTACAAGGGGCTGAACCTGCTTCTGAACGAGCAGCACGACAAGGCGATCGACGCCTTCATCGAGGCGGTGCAGCAGGACCCCGACACCTCCGACCTCCACTTCGCGCTCGGCAACCTGTTCCGGCGCCGCGGCGAGTACGAACGTGCGGTGCGCGTCCATCAACACCTGCTCGGCCGCGCCGACCTGGCGCAAAGCGAGCGCGACCGGGCTCAGCACGCGCTCGCCCAGGACTTCATGAAAGCCGGCCTCTTCGACCGGGCCGAGCAGGGCTACGCCGCCCTCGCCGGAACCGCCTTCGACACGGAGGCGCGGCTGGCGCTGCTCGACATCCACGAGCGCTCGCGCGACTGGCGCGCCGCCCTCGACGTCGCACAGCGGCTCGAGGCGAGCGGCGCGGGTTCGTTCGCCTCGCGCATCGCGCACTACTGGTGCGAGATCGCGCTCGAGGCCGACGCCGCACCGGGCGACGCTTCCGGCGACCGGTCCGTCGCCCTCGCTCGTGAAGCGGCGCCCGGCGACGCGCGTCCGCTGGTGCTGGCCGGCGAACGGGCCGCCACACGCGGCGACCATGCCGACGCTCTGCGTGCCTGGACGACACTCATGGCGGTGCGCCCGGCAGCCTTCAATCTCGTCGCCCGGCGGCATGCCGTCAGCGCACGCGCCCTCGGCATGCAGGCACAGGCCCTGGAACAGGTGCGAGCGCTGTACGAGCAGACGCCGACCATGGAGCTGCTCGAAGCCCTCGCCTCCCTGGACGACGACCCCGCAGCGGGCCGCACGGCCCGGCTCGGCCACCTGCGTGAACACCCGTCGCTTGCGGCGGCGGGCGCCGTGCTGAGCGCGCTCGCCGAATCGCAACCGGGCGCTCCGACCGGGCCGGTCGAGCTGGTCGCCGTGCGCGACGCGGTTCGCCGGGCGGCGCGGCCGCTGCACCGCTATCGCTGTGCCGCCTGCGGCTTCGAGGCCGAGCGCTACTTCTGGCACTGCCCGGGCTGCCTCGGCTGGGACACCTATCCGCCGCAGCGGCTGGAAGACCTGTGACTGAAGATGCCCCCGCGCTCCCTGCGGTCGCTGCCCCCCGAGGCGGCGCGGCCGGCCTTGGCCCGGCCCGGCGGCCGGCCGGCCGGCTCTCGCGAGAACACCTTGCCGTTGCACGCGTGCTCGTCGTCGGCGACGCCATGCTCGATCGCTACTGGTTCGGCGCCGTCGAGCGCATTTCGCCGGAGGCGCCGGTGCCGGTGGTGCGCGTCACCCGCGAAGAAGAGCGCCTCGGCGGCGCCGCCAACGTGGCGCTCAACGTGCAGACGCTGGGCGCTCAGGCGACCTTGCTGACCGTGGTGGGCGACGACGAGCCGGCGCGGCGCCTGCGCCACCTGCTCGAACAGCACGGCGTCACGGCCGTGCTCGGCAGCGACCCGCGGCTCTTCACGATCGTCAAGCTGCGCATCATCGGCCGGGCCCAGCAACTGCTGCGCGTCGACTTCGAGAACCAGCCCGAGCACGAGGTGCTCGCCAGCCTGCTCGCCGACTTCGAACGCACGCTGCCCCGGCACGACGCGGTGCTGTTTTCCGATTACGGCAAGGGCGGGCTGGCGCACATCCCCCGGATGATCGAACGCTCCCGTGCGCTCGGCAAGCCGGTGCTCGTCGACCCGAAGGGAAGCGACTACGCGCGCTACGCCGGCGCCACCGTGATCACGCCGAACCGCAGCGAGCTGGCGCAGGTGATCGGCGAGTGGTCGAGCGAGACGCAGCTGTACGAGCGGGCCGAGCGGCTGCGCGCCGAGCTCGGCCTCGGCGCCATCGTCCTGACCCGGTCGGAGGAAGGGATGTCGCTGTTCGACGCCGCCGGAACCCTGCACGTGCCGGCCGAAGCGCGCGAGGTGTTCGATGTCACCGGCGCCGGCGACACCGTGATCGCCACCCTCGCCGCGCTCATGGCATGCGGTCTCGACGCGCGCGAAGCGATGCCCGTGGCCAACCGGGCCGGCGGCGTGGTCGTCGGCAAGTTCGGCACGGCGAGCGTCCGCTACGACGAGCTCTTCCCGCCCGGAGGCGCGCCATGAAGGTGGTCGTCACCGGCGCCGCCGGCATGATCGGCGCCAACCTCGTGCGCGGCCTCAACGCCATCGGCATCGACGACGTGATCGCGGTCGACGACCTCACCGACGGCAGCAAGTACGTGAACCTCGCGGGCGCAGCGATCAGCGACTACTTCGACCGGCGCGAGTTCTACGGCCGCTTCGAGCGCGGCGAGCTCGGCCGCGTCGGCTGCGTGTTCCACGAAGGCGCCTGCTCCGACACCATGGAGCATGACGGGCGGCTCATGCTCGACCTCAACTACCGCGACTCCAAGACGCTGCTCGATGCGTGCCAGGCGCAGCAGGTGCGCCTGCTCTACGCCTCTTCGGCGGCGACGTACGGCGGCGCCAGCACCTTTCGCGAAGAGCCGGAGTTCGAGCATCCGCTCAACGTCTACGGCTACTCGAAGCTGCTCTTCGACAACGTGGTGCGGCGAAGGCTGCCGGGAGCCACGGCCCAGGTCGCCGGCTTTCGCTACTTCAACGTCTACGGGCCGCGCGAACAGCACAAGGGCCGCATGGCGTCGGTGGCGTTCCACCACGCGCAGCAGCTGCGCAGCGAGGGTCGGGTGAAGCTGTTCGGCGCCTACGGCGGCTATGCCGCGGGGGAGCAGGCGCGCGATTTCGTCTTCGTCGACGACGTCGTGGCCGTCAACCTCTGGTTCCTGGAACACGCAGAGGCGTGCGGCGTCTTCAACCTCGGCAGCGGCCGGGCCCAGCCGTTCAACGACGTCGCCGTGGCGGTCGTCAACGCCGACCGCGCCCGGCGTGGCAAGGCGCCCGCCGCGCTGGCCGAGCTGGTGGCGGCGGGAACCATCGAATACATCGCGTTCCCGGAGGCGCTCGTCGGCAAGTACCAGTGCTTCACGGCGGCCGACCTCGGCCGCCTGCGCGGCATCGGCTGCACGCACCCGTTCACCGACGTGGCGAGCGGCGTCGCGCGCTACATGCAGTGGCTCTGGCCATGATCGGCCTGGCCTGGATGGCGGCCGCGGCGCTCGCCGGCGTGGAGGTGAACACGGCGAGCCAGGCCGAGCTCGAGGCGGTGCGCGGCGTCGGCGTGGTGTTGTCGACCGTCATCCTCGAGGAGCGCCAGCGGCGCCCATTCACGAGCTGGGCCGACTTTGCCGTCCGGGTTCCGGGCACCGGCGGCCGAAACGCCGCCAAGCTCTCCGGCGGCGGCCTGACCGTCAACGGCTCGGGCTGGGTGCCGACGCCGGCGGCATCGAAGTAGCGCCCCAGGCGAAGAACTCGGCCACGGCGCTCCGTTGCGCCAGGGTGTCCCGCACACCGAGCTCGATCAGCTCGCGCGTGTAGGGCGCCTCGAAGAGAAGATAACTTGCCAGCGCGGCGCCACGCGCGTCATCGCCCCGGCCCGAGACGCCGAGGCCGCCGAGCATCGCCCGGATGGGCAACGGCAGGCTTCCCAGGTGGCGCGCGGCGATGTCGTCGAGCCGCTCGCTCGGCGCGATCACCAGCACCTCGATCGGCTTCAGGCTCGTTGCGGCACGCGCCTCGGGCGGCAACAGCGCGAGTGTCGTGTTGATGCGCTGCAGCCGCTCGACGTCGACGGCGAGCGCGTCGAGAAAGATGTTCGACAGTGCGTGGCCGGCGATCTGGGCGAGGTTGGGGTACTCGCTGCTGCCGGCGCGCGGCCCGGGCGGCTCGTGCATGCGCCCGGCGCCGACGACGAGGATCCGCTCGGCGCCGAGGTGCACGGCCGGGGAGATGGGCGCCGCCTGACGCATCGAGCCGTCGCCGCAGTACTCGCTCCGGCCGTCGATGTCGAGCGCCACGGCCGGGAACACGAACGGTATCGCCGAGGAGGCGAGCAAATGCGCGACGGTGATCGGCGCACGCACCGCCAGCCGCTGAGAGCGTGTCCACGGCACGATCCCGGTCTCGGCGTCGTAGAAGGTCACGTGCAGGCCGGAGCCGTAGCTCGATGCCGTGATGGCGAGCGCGTGGAGGTGGCCTTCGTCCATCACCCGGCGAAGCCGTGCCGTGTCGACGAGCTGCTGCAGCAGGGTCTCGAGCGGCGCGTTGTCGAGAAGCGAGCGCGGCCGCGCCTTGCGGAAGCGGGCCACGGCCCAGCCGATCGACATCATGGTCAGCCAGCGTGCCCCCGTGCGGATGACGCCGATCGAGTCGGAGCGGTACACCTGCTCGGCGCGGAAGTTCTCCCAGACATCGACCAGCCGGTCGACGGCGGCATCGAAGTCATCGACGTGGCAAGCGATCGCCGCCGCGTTGATGGCGCCTGCCGATGTCCCGGTGAGCACAGGGAAGGGGTTGCCCTTGTCGTGCCCGCCTTCGCGGCGCAGTCGGGTGATCGCCTTCAGCACCCCGACCTGGTAGGCAGCCCGGGCACCGCCACCGGTCAGGACGAGGCCGGTTCGATGGGGTTCGTGGCTCATCGGGCGATCGGTCGGGTCGGCATCCAGCGCGGCGATCATAGGCTCAAGCTTGCATGCGCCGAGCCGATAAGAAGCCACGGCCGGCTGCTGGCGACGAGCGCCCACCGGGTGCCACTGCCCATGCTACGAACGACGATGAACTCGCCCGCTGAGCGACGCCGCAACGGTGTGGTGCTCGCATGCCTGACGGTCGCGATCGCGTTGAATGCCGGGGCGCTCGCGCTGGCCGACCGGGCGACCGCCTCCACTCGGCCGCCGCTCACTTCGGCCACCGCCGACGCGCCGCCGGCGCTGCTTCTCATCGCGCCGCGCGCGCCGCCCGCAGCGCCACCCCGGCCCGCGGTGCTCGGCGTGGACAAGGCCACCGCTTCGCCAACCGCGTTCGCGAAACGGACGCGGGTGGCAGGCGGAACGGCGATTCCGCCGCGGCTCGCGCGCCCGTCGCTGGCCGGATCCGAGCAGGCGACGCTGCGGTTCTTTCGTCTCGGCGAGCTCGACGATCCCGCGCAGCCGGCGACCGAGTGGAGCCTCGATCTGGCCGCGCTCGACGAGCTGGGCCTCGACCGGGTTGCGTTCGAACTGCTGATCGACGACCGGGGCGAGATCATCACGTGCAGCCTCGCGACACCGCTCGAGCTCGGCGCAGAGGTTCGACAGGCACTCGAAAGGCGCCTGCAGGAGACGCAGATGCGACCGGCCGTTCGTGACGGAGTTCGCGTCGCGAGCTATCGCCGGATCGAGCTGTATGCGGATGCGCATGGCGCGGTCGACCCTTCTGCGACCGGTGCTGCGCCATGGGTCCTTTCGTCGGCCTTGGCGGACCGCTGATCGCATCTCGGGCCGGATGGGCTCATGGCTTCTCGAGCGAGGCCGAAATCACGGTGTCCATCAGCCCCAGCCCAGGATCCCGCCATGTCGACCGCCGCATCACTCCCGCCGGTCAGGACGCGAGCAGGTTCGGAGGCAAGCAGCGGCTTCACGCTCATCGAAGTGATGATCGTCGTCGCCATCATCGCCCTGCTGGCCGTGGTCGCCGTGCCCAGCTACCGCGACTACATCCTGCGCGGCCAACTCGTCGACTCCTCGAATCTGCTCTCGACCGGCAGCGCCAACATGGAGCGCTACTTCGGCGACAACCGGACCTACGCCGCGGTCGGCACGAACAACCCGCCTTGCAGCGCCGCGATTGCCGTCGCCCAGCGAAGCCAAGGCAGCTTCGTGCTGAGCTGCGTCGCCACCGCGACCGGCTACACATTGACGACCACCGGCAGCGGCACCACCGCTGCCTTTTCCTACACGCTCGACCAGCTCGGTAACCGGAGCACGACGATCACGGCCGGGCCCACCGGCTGGGCCAGCAGCGCCACCTGCTGGATCGTCAAGAAAGGACAGGCGTGCTGATGCCCGGCCCCGGCCGGCCGCCGGCAACGGGTCGCCACCGGGTGCGCGGCTTCACCCTCGTCGAGCTGCTCACGACCTTCGTCGTCCTCGGCACGCTGGTGAGCATGGCCCTGCCGTCGTTCTCGGTATGGATCGGCAACGCCCAGGTCCGCACCGTCGCCGAGTCGCTCGCGAACGGCATCCGCCTGGCCCAGGCCGAGGCGGTGCGTCGCAATCGCCAGGTGGTCCTGACCTTCACCAACGGCCTGCCGCGCCTGGATGTGCCGGCCACTGCGGGCGGCAGGAACTGGTCGATGCAAACCGTCCAGCAGTTCGCTGCAGGCGACAGCGAGTTCGTGCAAGGCGGCGCCTTCGCCGACATCGCCTCCGCCGTGAGCATCGACAGCCTCGGCGCGCCGGTGACGGCGCTCTGCTTCAACTCGAACGGACGCCTCGTCGTCAACGCCGCCCCCGGCCCCGCAGGCAGCTCATGCCTGGCAGCCAGCGCCTCGTTCGAGATCAACCGAGCCAACGCCGATCGACGCCTTCGCGTGCGGGTCGGCGTGGGTGGGCAGATCCGCATGTGCGACCCGAACCGGCCGCTGCTCTCCGCGGCGTCACCCGACGGGTGCCCGGTGTGAGCGCTCGTCATGGCCGGGCAAGACAGGCGCGCCGCGCCTCGCGCGGCATGACGCTCGTCGAGGTGCTCGTCGCGCTGCTCGTCTTCTCCGTCGGCCTGGTGGGCATGGCGGCACTGCAGGCGCGCGCGCTCAGCTTCTCGCACAGCGCCGAAGACACCAATCGGGCCGCTCTCCTCGCCAACGAGATCGCGGCCCAGATGCTGATGAATCGGAACGTCACGTTGCCGAGCGCTCAGCTGACGGCACTGAAGGCCCGCGTTGCCGACGCCACCGGCAGCGGCCTGCCGTTCGGCGACGCTGCCGTGGCCGTCGACGGCACCGGGCTCGCCACGATCACCATCCAGTGGCGCTCGCCGAATGCAGCCAGTGGTGCCGCGAACGCACAAAGCCGCTACGTCACCCAGTTCAAGGTCGTGAACTGATGGGGGCTCCCCGGCGCCCGACCCGCCTGCGATCGGCCGGCTTTTCGCTGATCGAGCTGATGGTGGCGATGGTCATCTCTCTGGTGGCCACGCTGGCGATCACGTCGGTGCTCGTGCATGGCGAGCGCACCAGGCGCAGCACGACGTCGGTGAACGATCTGAACCAGACCGGCGCCTACGTCACGTACGCGATGGAACGGCAGATCCGCAATGCCGGCTCGGGCTTTTCGCAGCGCTGGTCGGAGGTGTACGGCTGCTCCCTCAACGCCTCGAAGAACGGCACGGCCGTGCTGCCGAAGACGACGCCGATCGCCAGCCCCTTCGCCAACGCGCCGCTCGCGGTGCGGCTCGCGCCCGTGCTCGTTCAAGCCGGCGGTGCGGACACGAGCGGCGCCGGCGCCGAGGTCCGTGGCGACCTGGTCACGGTCATGGCCGGCATGGGCGGCCTCAGCGAGTCGCCGCCGATGATCCTGGTCAGCTCGGTGCAGGGAACGAGCAGCAACGGCAGTTTCCGGCTCGCCAACACGCTCGGCTTCCAGAACGGCGACATGATCGTGATCGCCGACCAGGGCGTGCCGCAAGGCTGCATGGCGCAGCAGGTCGGCGGCCTGCCCTCGACCGGCCCCGGCGCCTCGACCCTGCTGCCGCTGGCCGGCCAGTACTACACGCCCACCGGAAGCAATGTCGCCATCGGCAACTTCGGCGGCAACAGCTACGCCATGCACATGGGCAACGTGACCGGCAATCCGCCCCAGTTCACGATCTACGGCGTCGGCGACGACCGGACGCTCTTCAATTACGACCTGCTGGCCTTCAACGCGGTCGATGCACCGGTGCCGCTGGCCGAGGGCGTCGTCGAGATGCGCGCCTTGTACGGGCTCGACGACACGGTTCCCCCGGACGGCACCGTCGACCGCTGGGTGCTGCCCGAAGCCGCGTCCGGCTTCGACATCGCCACCTTGAGCGATGGCAGCGACGTGTCGCGGCAGAAACTGCGCCAGATCGTCGCCGTGCGCCTCGGCTTTTTCCTGCGCGCGTCGCTCAGGGAGCGCGAGATGGTGCTCGGCAGCAACTACGTCGCGGTCACCGGCTCGTACGCGCTGACGCTGTTCGGCGACCTCGATGCCGGCCTGCAGCGGACCCGGGCCGTGGCCGGCGACGACCGCTACTACCGCTTTCGCACCATCGAAGTGACGGTGCCGCTGCGCAACGTCCTCCTGGCGCCTGCGTCATGAACCAGAGGCTCCGGCGCGTCCCGGCAGCGAGGCCGTCGCGGCAACGCGGCGTCGTGCTCCTGTTCAGCCTCATCGCGCTGGTCGTGCTTCTCATCGCCTCGGTGGGGCTGGTCCGGTCGTTCAACACGTCGATGTTCATGTCGACGAACATCGCCTTCAAGCGCGACCTGCAGAACCAGGGCGAGCGCGCGATGGACCGGGTGCTCGGCGCCTTCCGGCCGGCCGGTGCGCTCGCCACGCCGGCGGCGCGCGCCGTCAGCAACCCGGCTCAGCACTATTCGGCGGTGGCGCTGCCGAGCAACGAGCTCGGCATCCCGAACGCGTTGCAGACCGACGCCCAGTACGCCGCCGTCGCCGATCGGAGCAAGGACATCAACGCCGGCAACGACGCGTCTCTGGTCGGCATGGGCATCCAGATCCAGTACGTGGTCGACCGCCTGTGCGCCAGCACCGGCGACGAGGCGGTCCTCGGCGGCGCCAACTGCCTGCTCGCCAACACGCCGATTCCGGCCGGGACCAGCTCGTCGAACCTGCAGAGCGCCGACCGCGCGCCCCTCTGTCCGACCTGCGCTTCGGCGGTGCCGCAAGGCGTGGTCTATCGACTGTCGATCAAGGTTTCCGGACCGCGCGGCACGAACAGCTTCTTCCAGTCGACCTTCACGATTCCGTCGTCCACCTGACCGCACACGAGATCCGACATGAACGCTTCGATGAGCCGAGATCCTGTGGCAAGCAAGCTGCTGACGGTCGTGTTCGCCTGGTTGGTCGCCGGCTCGGCGGTGGCGCAGACGCCCCTTGCCGACCAGCCCCTTTTTGCCGCCAGCGACGCGCCGGGCAACCTCGCGCTCGTGCTGTCGGTCGAGTTCCCCACGGCGGTGAGCGTCGCCCACACGAACCGGACGTACGCGGCGGCCAGCGAGTACCTGGGCCTGTTCGATCCGAACAAGTGCTATGTCTACAGCTCTTCCGACGGCGTCGGCACCGACAACTATTTCAGCCCCGCGGGCGGGGCGACCACGCACCTTTGCAGCGGCAAGTGGAGCGGCAACTTCCTCAACTGGGCCTCGATGCAGACCATCGACCCGTTCCGCTGGGTGCTGACCGGCGGCTACCGGGTGGTCGACACGGCGAGCACCACCGTCGTCGAGAAGGCCTGGGCCACCGGGCAGGGCAGCACCGGCAATTTTCCCGATGCCACCATCGCCGGCGCCGACATCGCCGGTGCCACGCCCTTCCCGGCGTCGGCCGGCACCTTCTACATGCGCATCCAGGGCCTCGGCAACAAGATGCGGTTCACGATGCCGGACACCGGCTCGGGCACGAGCTTCACGGGCGACTACTTCAACAACAAGAACCTGGCTGGCGGCGCCGTGCTGACCCGGACCGACACGGCGATCGATTTCAGCAGCACGCCTGCCGGTCCCGGCGTCAACTCGACCAACATGTCGGTGCGCTGGCGCGGCAGGCTGACGGCGCCGAGCAACGGCAGCTACACCTTCCGCGCCGGCGCCGACGACGGCGTCCGGCTCTGGGTCGACGGCAACCTGGTCATCGACGGCTGGCGCGATCAGGGCGTGACCTACTACAACAGCGCCGCACAGAACGGCATTGCCGCCGGCCATGTCTTCGACATTCAGCTCGAGTACTACCAGGGCGGAGGCGGTGCCGCCGTGCACCTGCTGTGGCAGCGCCCGGGCGACACCGGCTTCGTCGTCGCCGGCGCGCCGGCCGCGTCGCTGTATGCGAGCGCGGTGCCCTACACCGGCACCAGTTCGCCGAGCAGCGGCACGGTCCATGAAGTCTTCATGCGCGCCAAGGTCTGCGACCCGTCGGGCTCGGCGGGCGGCCTCGAGGCGAACTGCGTGGCCTACGGCAACAACTGGAAGCCCGAAGGCCTGATCCAGAAGTACGCCGAGAAAATCCGCTACAGCGCCTTCGGCTACCTCAACGACAGCAACGTGCTGCGTGACGGTGGCGTCTTGCGTGCCCGCCAGAAGTTCGTCGGGCCGCAGCAGCCCGTCCCTGGCTCGCTCGCGGTGACCAACACGCTGCGCGAATGGGACCCGGCCACCGGGGTCTTCCTCCGCAACCCGAACGCGGCCGACGCGACGAGCACGAACACGCTGTTCGGCACGAACGTTCAGGACAGCGGCGTCATGAACTACCTCAACAAGTTCGGCGAGATCAACCCCGGCTCGTACAAGACCTACGACAACGTCAGCGAGCTGTACTACGCGGCGATCCGCTATTTCAAGAACCAGGGCAACGTGCCCGAATGGACCGACATGAGCTCGGCCGGCCAGGGCACCAAGACGGCGTGGGTCGACGGCTTCCCCGTCGTCACGGCCTGGGACGATCCCATCCTCTATTCCTGCCAGCGCAACTTCATCCTCGGCATCGGCGACGTGAACACGCATGCCGACAAGAACCTGCCCGGCAACACCAGCATGACGGCCAACGAGCCGGCCCGGCCCGCCGCCGTGGTGGCCGACACCACGGTCAACGCGGTGACAGCGACCGACAAGATCGGCGTGCTCGAGGGAATCGCCGGGCTCGGATCGATGAACCCGTACAACGGCTGCTGTACCAACAACTCGGCGCTGATCGCGGGCCTGGCCTACGCATCGCACACCAAGGACATTCGACCCAACGACTTTCAGACGCCCGGCAAGACCCGCGACCCCATCACCATCGACACCTACTGGGTCGACGTCCTCGAGTACCAGAACTACGCCTGGAACAACCAGTTTTACCTCGCCACCAAATACGGCGGCTTCAAGGTGCCGAGGGGCTACGACTTCGACACCAACACCACGCCGCTCAGCGAGGCCTGGTGGCGTACCAACACCGACAACATCGGCGGCCAGGCACGGCCGAACAACTATTTTTCCGGTGGCCGTCCCGACCTCGCGCTGGCCGGCCTGACGTCGGCCTTCGCCGACATCGCTGCCAAGATCAAGTCGTACACGACCTCGTTCTCGACCTCGCTGCCGCAGATCGCGGTGGCCGGCAACAGCAGTTTCAGCAGCCAGTTCGACGCCGCCGAGTGGAAAGGCGAAGTCAAGGCGAGCGAACTCAGCTTCGACGCCAGCGGCGTGCCGCAGACGAGTGAAAAGTGGAGTTTCTCGACGCTGCTCTACGGGCAGCTTTCGGGCACCGGCTGGAATGCCAACCGCCGGGTTGCGACCTGGAACACCGAGACCAGGCAGGGCGTCCCGTTTCGCGCCGCTTCGCTTTCTGCTGCGCAATTGAGCGCGCTCGACACGGCGTTCGTCGGCGGCGACGACAGCAGCGCCTACCTCGCCTACCTGCGCGGCGACCAGAGCAACGAGACGAACTCGACCGTGACGGGCAGCAACAGGGCCTATCGCAGCCGGTCGGCGCTGATCGGCGACATCGTCGGCTCCAAGGCCCGGCCGGTCGGCCCGCCATCCTTTCCCTACGCCGACGCGTCGAATCCCGGCTACTCCGCGTTCAAGCAGGCCTGGGCGTCGCGCCCGCTGGTGGTCTACGTCGGCGCCAACGACGCAATGCTGCACGCGATCAACGGCAGCCTCGGTCTGCCCGCCGGCGGCGCAGAGATGTTCGCCTTCGTCCCGGGCGCCGTGTTCCAGGGACCGAACGGCACGCCGGCGGTCGATGGGCTGGCCGCGCTCGGCAATCCTTCGTTCTCGCATCGCTACTTCGTGAACGCGACGCCGAACGTCCACGACGTCGACTTCGGTCGCACGGCGGACACCTCCGGCGCCGCGCAGACGCAGTCACCGAACTGGCGCTCCGTGCTCATCGGCGGTCTCGGCAAGGGCGGCAAGACCTACTACGCCATCGACGTCACCGACCCGGCCGGCATGGCCGCCGGCAACGAGACCGCGCTCGCCGGCAAGGTGCTCTGGGAGTTCGCCGACGCCGACCTCGGCTACACGTATGGCGACCCGGTGGTCACGAAGACGCGCAAGTACGGCTGGGTGGTGGTCTTCGTCTCGGGCTACAACAACGCCGATGGTCAGGGCTACTTCTTCGTCGTCAACCCGCGAACCGGCGCGCTGCTGGAGAAGGTGTCCACCGGAATCGGCTCGGCGGCGAACAGCGCCGGACTCGCGCACGCCAACGCCTTCGTGATCGATTCTTCCGACGGCATGGCCGACGCGGTGTATGCCGGCGACCTCCTCGGCAACCTGTGGCGTCTCGACGTCACGGCGGCGGCGGGTACGGCGTACCCGGCGCCCAAGCGGATCGCCCTCCTCACCGACAGCGCCGGCGGCGCGCAGCCGGTGACCTCGCGTCCCGCCATCGAGGTCCATCCGTCGACCAAGAAGCGCTTCGTGATGGTGGGCACCGGCCGCTTGCTGAGCACGAGCGACATCGCCTCGACCCAGCGGCAGACCTTCTACGCCATCGCCGACGGCAACAACGCGCGCTTCAACCGCGACACGCCGGCGCCCGGCGACCTGCCGACAGGCATCACCTTCCCGATCGGCCGCGATCGCCTCGCAGCCAACGTCGCGCCGGTGTCGGGTGGCGTCACCTTCAACCCGAACACGCAGATGGGCTGGTACGAGGAGCTGGGCACCGGCGCCGGCGGCATCGGCTGGCGAGTGACGAGCGATTCGACGACCTTCGCCGGCTCGGTGGCGTTCGCTGCGACGCTGCCCGACGGCAGCGTGTGCAACCCGTCCGGGTCGAGCAACGTCTACGCCCGCGACTTCGCCAGCGCGCTGTCGACGGTCAGGCAAGCGACCGGCTCGGGCCTGGCGCCGGTCTCGTACGTGACCCTGGCCGGCACCGTCACCGACCTGCGCTATCTGAGCGTGGCCGGCAAGGCGACGCTCATCTCCGGAACCGACCTGGGCTCGGTCACGAAGATCGAGATCAACCCGGTGCCGAGCCTCGGCCTGCGCCGGCTCAACTGGCGCGAGCTGCCCATCGTCGAGTAAGCCGTGCGCGGCCCGGGGCCGCACGACGCCTACTCGTAGACGACGACGGCGCGGGCGTGGGCGCCGGCGTCCCATCGGGCCATCGCCGCCTCGGACGGGTAAAAGCGCGCCGAGTCGCCGAGGTCGAGCTCGCCGCTCGCGGCGCCGCGCAGCAGCGCCAGACGCACGGCCAGCCCCTGCGGCAGCTCGCCGTGGTCGGTGACGATGCGCCGCGAGGGGAAGTCGCGCAGCACCTCCGCCACCGGCGGCACGCTGCCGTTGACCTCGACGCGCAGGTACTTGCCGAACTTGCAGCGCGCCGCCGCCAGGTCCCACACGCTCTGCACGTTGAAGCGGATGCCGCCCGAGAAGCGGTCGGGCTGCACCTTGCCCTGCACGATGACGAGCTCGTCGTCCTTCAGCAGCTCCCGGTTCGCGTTGAGCAGGTCCTCGTTGGCCACCGCCTCGATCACGTCGCTCGTGTCGTCGAGCTTGAAGATGGCGACGCGGCCGCGCTGGCCGTTGACGACGCGCAGGTCGTTGACGATGCCGGCCAGCATCAGCAGCTCGCGGCTGTCGATCAGGTCGGCGATGCGGAGCTTCGCAAAGCGCCGCACCTCGCTCGCGCTCTGGTCGAAGAGATGGCCCGAAAGGTAGAAGCCGAGCGCCGACTTCTCGAGCGTGAGGCGCTCCTTGATGCTCCATTCGCCCGCGCCGACGAGTTCGGGCTCCTGCGTGCTGGCGCCGTGAACCATGTCGCCCGCGCCGTCCTCGGCGCCGAAGTCGAACAGGCCGCCCTGGTCGGCATGGGCCGCCTGCGTGTCGGCCCAGTCGAGCGCCAGGCCCACGCTGGCCAGCAGTCGCGAGCGTGCGTCGTCGATGCGGTCGAAGGCGCCGGCCTTCACCAGCGCCTCGACGACGCGCCGGTTGATGCGGGCCCGGTCGACGCGGGCGCAGAAGTCGAACAGGCTGGTGAACGGCGCCGCGGTCGAGGCGGCATCGCCGCCGCCGCTGCCGTCGCGCGCCGCGACGATGGCCTCGATCGCGCCCTGCCCGGTGCCCTTGACCGCGCCGAGGCCCCAGCGCACGGAGGTCGCCGAGACCGGCTCGAAGCGGTAGGTGCCGGCGTTGATGTCGGGCGGCTCGATGGTCACGCCCATCGCCTTGGCGTCGGCGAGCAGCGCCTTCAGCTTGTCGCTGTTGTCGATCTCGACCGACATGTTGGCGGCGAAGAATTCGGCCGGAAAGTGAACCTTGATCCAGGCCGTGTGGTACGCCAGCAGCGAGTACGCGGTGGCGTGCGCCTTGTTGAAGCCGTAGCCGGCGAACTTCTCCATGAGGTCGAAGACCTCGTCGGCCACCGCGGCGCCGATTTCCTTTTTCGCCGCGCCGTCGCGAAAGATCGCCCGGTGCTTGGCCATCTCCTCGGGCTGCTTCTTGCCCATGGCCTTTCGCAGCAGGTCGGCGCCGCCGAGCGAATAGCCGCCCAGGATCTGGCCGGCCTGCATCACCTGCTCCTGGTAGACCATGATCCCGTAGGTCTCGCCCAGCACGGTCTCGAGCAGCGGGTGCGGGTAGCGCACTTCCTCGCGGCCGTGCTTCCTCGCGCAAAAGCTCGGGATGTTCTCCATCGGCCCGGGCCGGAACATCGCGTTCAGC
>CAXSEJ010000032.1:12780-16228 GCA_964236395.1 uncultured Rhizobacter sp. | reverse complement strand
TCTTGTTCGACTTCTCGAGCGCGTCTTCGAGCTCGAAGGTGCGGTCGAAGTGGTCCTCGATGGCGCGCTTGTGCCGGCTCGTGACGAAGATCATCTCGCGAACGCCAGCGGCATAGGCCTCCTCGACGGCGTATTGCACGAGCGGCTTGTCGACGATCGGCAGCATCTCCTTCGGCAACGCCTTGGTGGCGGGAAGGGACCGCGTGCCGAGCCCGGCGACGGGAAATATCGCGTGTCTGACCAACATCTTCTTACAATCGCCTCGCGAGTGGTTTTCCAATTTTTGCACGCGAGGATTTCGCGTCGGCGCCAAGGACAATCTCCGCCATGGACCTGCTCGTCATCGACAGCCTCGACGCCGACGTCATGGCCTGGCTCGCCTCCCGGCACAGCGTCCGCCATGCGCCCGAGCTGGCTTTCGGGCCGCGCGAGTTCCGCCGCGCGCTCTACGACGTGCGCGCCGCGATCATTCCGTCGTCGGTCGGCATCGACGCCGAGACGCTCGACTTCGCGCCGGCGCTCTGCGCCGTCGGCCGCGTCAGCGCCGGTTCGGAGAACATCGACCTCGTCGCCTGCGAGCGGCGCCAGGTCGAGGTGGTGCGGAGCAGCACGGCGAGCGCGCGGGCGGAGGCCGAATTCGTGATCGGCGCGATGCTCGCGCTGCTGCGCCGGGTGCCCGTGCGCGGCGCCGACGGCTCGCTGGTCGGCCGGGAGCTGAGCGGCACGACCATCGGCCTCGTCGGCATGCCGCCGGCGGCGCGCACCATCGCCCAGTTGCTGGCCGCCTTCAGCACGCGCATCGTCGGCTACGACCCGTCACTGCACGCCAGCGACGGCATCTGGCCGACCTGGGGCGTGGAGCCGGCCGGCCTGCGCGAGATCGTCGAACGGGCCGACGTGCTGTGCGTCCAGCTCGACTACTACAGCCGCTACCACGGCCTGCTCGGCGAACGCTTCCTGCCCTACTGCAAGCCGAACCAGGTGCTCGTCAGCACCAGCCACTCGGCATTGTTCGACGAGGTGTCGCTGGCTTCGGCGCTGAAGAGCGGCCGCATCGCCGCGGCCTGGCTCGACAGCATGGCGCCCGGCGCGCTCGACCCGGATCGGCCGCTGCACGGCATCGACACGCTGCAGGTCACGCCGCGCATTGCCGGCACGACGCGCGAGTCGCGGCAGCGCAGCGCCTGGGCGGTGGCCCGGCGCATCGACGAGCTGCTCAACGTGCACGCCTTCGGCGCGCGCACCGGCGCCGGCGACTTCAGCCCGACGACGCCAGGCGCGCTAACTGATCTCGAAGCCGACTCGCTGTCGCGCTGAACTCGGCCACCCGCTTCTTTTCCTGCTCGACCACGGTCGCCGGTGCGCGCGCGACGAAGCTCTGGTTGGCGAGCTTGGCGCCGGCCCGGGCCGCTTCGCCCGAGACGCGCTCGAGCTCCTTGCCCAGCCGCGCCGCTTCGGCCGCGCGGTCGATCTCGACATGCAGGGCGATGCGCAGGGCGCCGGCTTCGGCCACCGGCGCGTCGCTCGTGGCTGCGGCGAAGGCGGCTTCGTCGTCGAACAGCGTCACCCCGGAGATGCGGGCGAGCGACTTGATCAGCGGGGTGGCGGCGGTCATGAAGCTCGCGTCGCCGATGGCGTAGAGCGGCACGCGCTCGCCCGGCGCGAGGTTCATCTCGCTGCGCAGGTTGCGGGCCGCGCCGACGACGGTCTTCAGCGTCGCGACCCATGCCTCGGCGTTCGCATCGATGCGCTCGGGCTGCGACTTCGGGTACGCCGCGGTGACGATGCCTTCGGTGGCGGCGGCGCTCCTCCGGCCGGCGACCACCGCGACGCGCTGCCACAGCTCGGCGGTGATGAAGGGCGTGATCGGGTGCATCAGCCGGAGCACCGTCTCGAGCACACGCAGCAGCGTGCGCCGGGTGGCGCGCTGCGCCGGCGCGTCGGCCGACTGCAGCTGCACCTTGGCGATCTCGAGGTACCAGTCGCAGTACTCGTCCCAGACGAAGGCATAAATCGACTGCGCCACGGTGTCGAGCCGGTAGGTGGCGAAGCCTTCGGCGACCGTCGCCTCGACGCGCTGCAGCTCGCTCGTGATCCAGCGGTCGGCCTGCGAGAAGCCGAGGTAGTTGTGGAACGGCTGGCCGGGCGCGCACTCCGCCTTCGTGTGCTCGGCGAGGCCGTTGTCCTGGCCGTCGCAGTTCATGAGCACGAAGCGGCTGGCGTTCCAGAGCTTGTTGCAGAAGTTGCGGTAGCCCTCGCAGCGCTTCGAGTCGAAGTTGACGTTGCGGCCGAGGCTGGCGAGCGAGCAGAAGGTGAAGCGCAGGGCATCGGCGCCGAAGCCGGGAATGCCGTTCGGGAATTCGGCCGCGGTGTCCTTGCGCACCTTCGGCGCCGTCTCCGGCCGGCGCAGGCCGGTGGCGCGCTTGTCGAGCAGCGGCGCCAGCTCGATGCCGTCGATGAGGTCGACCGGGTCGAGCACGTTGCCTTCCGACTTGCTCATCCGCCTGCCCTGCGCGTCGCGCACCAGGCCGTGGATGTAGACGTCGCGGAACGGCACCTGGCCGGTGAAGTGCGTCGTCATCATGATCATCCGGGCGACCCAGAAGAAGATGATGTCGTAGCCGGTCACGAGCACGCTCGACGGCAGGAAGAGCTCGAGCTCCTTGGTCT
Source organism: uncultured Rhizobacter sp. (assembly GCA_964236395.1). Taxonomy (GTDB): domain Bacteria; phylum Pseudomonadota; class Gammaproteobacteria; order Burkholderiales; family Burkholderiaceae_C; genus Schlegelella_A. The sequence goes on along the minus strand of CAXSEJ010000032.1, from coordinate 13,558 downwards.
GCTTCGGCCAGCCGAGCGAGGAAAACGGGACCAGCGCCGATGAGTACCAGGTGTCGAGCACGTCGGCGTCGCGCACGAGCGCGCCGTCGTAGCCGGCGGCGCGCGCCTTGGCATGCGCCTCGTCCTCGTTGCGGGCGACGAAGATTTCGCCGCCGGCGCCGTACCAGGCGGGAATCCGGTGACCCCACCAGAGCTGGCGCGAGATGCACCAGTCCTGGATGTTCTTCATCCACTGGTCGTAGGTATTGACCCATTGCGCCGGGTGGAACGTCACCTTGCCGCTGGCCACCGCGTCGATGGCCTTGGCGGCGATGCTGGTGCCGTCGGCGCCTGGCCTGGTCGTGGCCACGAACCACTGGTCGGTGAGCATCGGCTCGACGACCTGGCCGGTGCGCACGCAGACCGGCACCGCGTGGTGATGCGGCACCGCCTTTTCGAGCAGGCCCTGCGCCTCGAGGTCGCGCAGCACGGCCTTGCGGGCGTCGTAGCGGTCCAGGCTCCGGTAGGCGGCCGGGGCGGCATCGTTGATCGCAGCGGAGGCCGTGAAGATGGTGATGAGCGGCAGGCCGTGCCGCATCGCCACCTGGTAGTCGTTGAAGTCGTGCGCGCCGGTGATCTTCACGCAGCCGGAGCCGAACCCGGGGTCGACGTAGGCGTCGGCGATGATCGGAATGCGCCGGTCGCAGAGCGGCAGGTCGACGAGTTTGCCGACGAGGTGGCGGTAGCGCTCGTCGTCGGGGTGCACGGCCAGCGCACCGTCGGCGAGCATGGTCTCGGG
>CAXSEJ010000032.1:0-12770 GCA_964236395.1 uncultured Rhizobacter sp. | reverse complement strand
GGGCCGCGTCGTCGCGATGTGCATGCCGCGCATCGGTCCTTCCGCGCCGTCGACAGGGCCGTCGCTGAACGGGTAGAGGATGTGCCACATCGTCCCGTCGCGTTCCTCGTTCTCGACCTCGAGGTCGGAGACGGCGGAGAGCAGCACCGGGTCCCAGTTGACGAGCCGCTTGCCGCGGTAGATGAGGCCTTCGTCGTGCAGCTTGACGAAGGTGTCGGTCACCACCTCGCTCAGGCGCGCGTCCATCGTGAAGTACTCGTACTTCCAGGCCACCGAATCGCCCATGCGGCGCATCTGCCGGGTGATCGCCCCGCCGCTCGTCTCCTTCCAGTCCCAGACCTGGGCGACGAAGTTCTTGCGGCCCATGTCGTGCCGGTCGATGCCGCTTTCCTGCAGCTGACGCTCGACCACGATCTGCGTGGCGATGCCGGCGTGGTCGGTGCCCGGCACCCACAGCGTGTTGGCGCCCAGCATGCGGTGATAGCGCACCAGCGAATCCATGATCGTGTGCTGGAACGCGTGCCCCATGTGCAGGGTGCCGGTCACGTTCGGCGGCGGCAGCTGGATGGAGAACGAGGGCCTGGCCGGATCGAGCGTCGGCTCGTAGACGCCCGAGGCTTCCCACAGCGGGCCCCAGTGCGCCTCGATGGCGGCGGGGTCGAAGGACTTGGCGAGTTCGGTCATGGCGCCGTGCCGGCGAGTGCCGCGACGGTGCCCTGCTGGTCGATGATCAGCGCCCGCAGCTTCGTGTTCGGCGCCCGCGACAGCACGATGGTGGCGATGCGCAGGTTGGTCATGACCAGGGACGCGATGTCGAGGCGCAGCTCGGTGCGAACGCCGACGCCCGTGACGCACAGCCGCGAAGCCACGGTCGTGGCAGGAAACGGCGCGTAGCTGCTCGGCGTGCCGGCGACGCTGCTGAACGTGGGGGCCGTCATGGCGGCCGCCACATCGGCGCACGACAGCGTGCCGGCCACGACGTACACGTCGAGGTTGCCGGCATCGGCCTGAGCCGCGTTGAAGATCCGCAGCTTGGCGTTGTTGGCGGTCGGCGCGGCCTCGTCCTCCGAGAGCACGGCCGTCTGCAGGCTGCCCGCCGACTGATACGCCACCAGCGCCTGGTGGTCGTCGCGCGCGACCGTCACCGTCGGCGTGGCAAGCGTGGCCGTGTTGCCGGCGGCGCGGACGCCGAGTGCGCGGCTGCCGCGGTTCAGGCTGACGTAGCTGCCGGCGCCGCTGAGCGGCACGCTGGTCGACAGCGCGGTGCTGGATTCGTAGAGATCGAGGTCGGCGGTCTGGCTGGCGTTGACGAGGCGCAGGTTGCCGTTGCCGCCGCCCGATCCGTCGCCGCTATCGCCGAAGTCGCCGCCGCACGCCGCCAGCCCGAGGGCGGCGCAGAAGGTCAGGGCCGATTGCCGATGGGTCATGGTGTTCCTTGATTGCGCACGTTGCAGGAGTCGGCCGGCATTGTCGCCGCGCGGTTGGCGATCGACGCCTTCGCCTGCCGGTGTTCCGAGCGGCGCGGCGACGCCTCGCCCGCCGGAGCGCCGGGCGACTCGCCCCGGTCACATCAGCAGGTGCTCGCCGGCGTTGTCGCCGCCCAGGATGACGTAGTTCACCTTGCGGATGTCGGCGAGCCTCGTGCCGCCGGCGTAGGAGATCGAGCTCTGCACGTCTTCCTGCATCTCGCGCAGCGTGTCGGCCAGGCGGCCCTTGATCGGCTCGAGGATGCGCTTGCCCTCGACGTGCTTGTACTCGCCCTTGTTGAAGTCGGAGGCCGAGCCGTAGTACTCCTTGAAGAGCTTGCCGTCGACGTCCACCGTCTTGCCGGGCGACTCCTCGTGGCCGGCGAACAGCGAGCCGATCATCACCATGCAGGCACCGAAGCGCACGCTCTTGGCGATGTCGCCGTGGTCGCGGATGCCGCCGTCGGCAATGATGGGCTTGGTGGCCACGCGCGCGCACCACTTGAGCGCAGAGAGCTGCCAGCCGCCGGTGCCGAAGCCGGTCTTCAGCCTGGTGATGCACACCTTGCCCGGACCCACGCCGACCTTGGTGGCATCGGCGCCCCAGTTCTCCAGGTCGATCACCGCTTCCGGCGTGGCCACGTTGCCGGCGATGACGAAGGCTTCGGGCAGCTTGGCCTTGATGTGGTCGATCATGCGGTGCACGGTGTCGGCGTGGCCGTGCGCGATGTCGATCGTGATGTAGTCGGCGCCCAGGCCGCTCGCCGCCAGGCGATCGATGCCGTCGCGGTCGGCCTGCTTCACGCCCGAGCTGATCGAGACGAACAGGTTCTTGCTGCGCATGCGCTCGGCGAAGGCGACGTTGTCGACGTCGAAGCGGTGCATCACGTAGAAGAAGTCGCGCGCCGCCAGCCACTCGGAGATGTGCTCGTCGATCACCGTCTTCATGTTCGCCGGCACCACCGGCAAGGCGAAACGGCGGGGCCCGAACTCCTGCGACGCATCGCACTCCGAACGGCTCTCGACCCGGCACTTGCGCGGCAAGAGCAGGACGTTGTCGTAGTCGAATATTTCCATGGTGTCGAGGCGTCGAATTCTAGGAGACGCCCGAGGCCGCGACCCGCTGAACCCGCCGACGGGTCGCCAAAGGTGAGCGTGACCCGGGGCCCTTTTCGGGGCAATGCCTTCGGCCTCGGCCGGTCAAATCGCATTCATGTCTCAGCGCAGGGAACCCCGTTCGACATGACGACGACGACGACGGCCGACGGCACCGTGCCGGCCGGCGCCATGCCCGCGCCCGGCGCGGCCGGCTACGCCACCATGTACCGGCAGATGTGGCAGCACGCCGCCGGCGCGCGCGGCTGGCTGCTGCTTGCCTTTTGCCTGCTCGTCGGCTCGCAGCTGGTGAAGCTGGCGGTGCCGTGGCTCGCCGCCAGGGCGATCGACACCTTGCAGGCGAACGGAGCCCGCGGCAACCTCGGCGCGGCGCTGCCCTGGGTCGCAGCCATCCTCGCCACGCTGGCCGCGAGCTGGGCCCTGCACGGCCCGGCACGGGTGCTCGAGCGCTCGGTGGCGGTGCGCGTGCGCCGCGCCCTCGCCGATGCCCTTTACGAACGCCTCGCGCGCACGCCGCTCGCCTGGCACGAACAGCACCACCCCGCGGCGCTCCAGCATCGCATGGCAAAGACCAGCAGCGCGCTGTTCGAGTTCACGCAGAACCAGTTCATCTACCTGCAGAGCGCGGTCAACCTGATCGGCCCCGTGCTCGCCCTCACGCTGCTGTCGGCGCACGCCGGCGCCATCGCCCTCGCCGGGTTGGTGCTCGTCGCCACGGTGCTGTTCGCCTTCGACCGCACGCTCATGCGCCTGGCTGCCCAGGAGAACGCGGCGGAGCGGCGCTACGGCACGGCCCTGCTCGACTGCCTCGCCAACATGTCGACGGTGCTGAGCCTCGGCCTGTCGGGCAGCACACGGCGAACGCTCGCCCGCCGCATCGACGCCATGAACGCGCCGCTGGCGCGCAGCATCGTGCTGAACGAGTGGAAATGGTGCGCCGTCGACCTGCTCACGGCCGGCCTGGCCTGGCTGCTCGTCGCCACTTACGCGATCGAAAAGGGCGGCGCCGGCGCGCTGCTCATCGGTGGACTGTTCATGGTCTACCAGTACGCGCAGCAGGCCGGCTCGGTGGTCGGCTCGCTGGCCGCCAACCTGCAGGGCTTCTCGCGCATGCGCACCGACTTCGCCGGTGCCGAGCTCATCTGGTCGGCGCCGGTCCGCGCCACGCGCGCCGAGTCGGCCGGGCGGTCCGACTGGCAACGTGTCGATGTCTGCGACCTGCACTTCGAGCGCGCGCCGCTGCCGGGCTGCGAGCGGCACAACGGCCTGCGCGGCGTGTCGCTGTCGCTGCGCCGGGGCGAGCGCATCGCCCTGGTGGGCCCCAGCGGCTGCGGCAAGAGCACCCTGCTGCGCGTGCTCGCCGGCCTGTACGAGCCGCAGCGCGGCCATGTCGAGTTCGACGGCGTCGCCTCGCTCGGCCTGCGCAGCCTGGGCGAGGTGGCGACGCTGATCCCGCAGGAAGCGCAGATCTTCGAGGCCAGCGTGCGCGAGAACATCGCCTTCGACCTGCCCGCGACCGCCGCCGAGATCGCCGCCGCGACCGCGATCAGCAGCTTCGACAGCGTGCTCGCCACCTTGCCGGCCGGCCTCGACACGCATGTGAGCCAGGGCGGCTTCAACTTCTCCGGCGGCCAGCGCCAGCGGCTTTGCCTGGCCCGTGGCGTGCTCGCCGCGGCCTCGGCGCATCTGCTGCTGCTCGACGAGCCGACCAGCGCCCTCGATCCGCTCACCGAGGCGCTCGTCTTCCAGCGCCTCGACGCCGCCTTCGCCGACGCGTGCATCGTCGCCTCGGTGCACCGGATGAGCCTGCTCGCCCACTTCGACCGCGTCGTGCTCATGGTCGGCGGCGAGGTCGTCGACCAGGGCTCGGCCAACGATCTGCTGGCCCGCCAGCCACTGTTCGCGGAGATGGTCGGCCGCGTCGACGACGTTCCGGCCGGCAGCGGCCACGACGCCGAGGCCCTGTCCGCCGCTGCCTGATGCGCTGCCGTCGACAAGCGGACAGTCCCTTTCGAACCCCGTCGAAGCCACGACAAAGTCGACGCGAACGACAGTTTTTGCACTGTGCCGGCCTGGACTCGCCGACGTTTGTGCTGGCAGCCGCCTCGTTCGCGGGCACCATCCGCCCCGTTGCCTCACAGGAAAACACCACGATGATGAACGCCGTAGATCGACGGGCACTGCTCATGAGGCTGGCCGCTGCCGCTGCCTCGTGCGGGCCGCTCGGCACCTGGGCGGCCGCGGCCACCAACGTGGCCGGCCTGCGCCTGCTCGTCAACGAAGGCGCCACCACCATCGTCGACCCGAACGAGCTGAAGGGCCGCTATCTGCCCTTGGCCGCGGTGCTCGGTCAAGCCGCCGGCCGTCAGGTCGAGATCGAGGCCTACGAGAAGGTGGGCGACTTCCTGCGCGTGCTCGAAACGATGCCGACCTTCATCTTCTGCAAGACCGTCGACCTGCTGGCCACCGAGGTGAAGAAGGGGCGCTACGTGCCGCTCGCCAAGATCAACAAGCCCTATGTCGCCGGCATCATCGCCTCGCCCAACGCCACGCTGTCGAGCCTGGCCGACCTGCGCGGACACCGGGTGCTGCTGCCGCCGGCCAACGTCATGACCGCCAAGCTGGCGATGGCCGCCTTCGCCGACGCCAAGGTGCCGGTCGTCGTCATCGACGACGCCAACGGCGCCGACCCGATCCCGGCCGACAAGGTCGGCATTCGCCATGTGCGCTGGCAGGAGGCCATCGGCCAGTCGGTCGAGATGAACATCGCCGTCGCCGGCGCGGTCAACCCGACGCTGCTCGGCAAATGGAAGGGACCGGTGCTGATGCGCTTCAAGCCGCAGGTCAACTGGGCGCTCGGCGTTCTGGCCGACACGCCGCCGCGCCTCGTGGCGGCCCTGTCACAGGCGGTCACCGCCATGCACACCGTGGCGTCGGGCCAGGAGGCCCTGAACAAGCTCGGCATCCAGCAGTTCGTCGCCGCGCAGCGACAGGAATTCATCGCCCTGGCCGACTACGTGAAGTAGCCGGGGTGCGTTTCGCCGGTCAGGGCGGCGCCGCGTAGTGCGAGGGAATGAGGCCGGTCAGCGAGCCGAGGAACGCGACGATGTCGGCCACGTCGGCGTCCGGCGCCTTGCGGCCGAGCTGGACCTCGGCCATGACCCGCACCGCGTCGTCGAGCGTCGCGACCGAACCATCATGGAAGTAGGGGGCGGTCATCGCGATGTTGCGCAGCATCGGCACACGAAACACGTACCGGTCCTCTTCCTTGTTCGTGAACGAGACGCGGCCGGCATCGATCTTCTTCGACCCGGTGGCCAGCCAGTAGTCCTTCACGAGCCCGAACTTCTGGAACGAGTTGCCGCCGAGAAGCGCGCCGTTGTGGCAGCCGACGCAACCGTAGACGACGAACTTGTCGAGCCCCGCCAGTTGCCGGCTGTCGAGAGCCTGGTCGTTGCCGGCGAGGAAGGCGTCGAACGGTGCAGGCGTGCGCAGGGTGCGCTGATACGCCATCAACGCTTGCGCGTAGTTCGCGGTCGTCACCGGGTCGTTTGCGCTCGGATAGGCGGCGCGGAACAGGCCGTCGTAACCCAGCTCCTTGAGCACCGGAATCACCGCCTTCGTGGTGTCGAAGCCCAGCGACCCGGTGATCGAGCGCTCGGCCTGATGCGCGCCGTCGGTGCGGTCGCCGTACCAGCGCAGCGCCGACTGATCCATGGCCATGAAGATGACCTGCGACTGCAGCGTGGTCGGCTCACCCTTGGCGGTGATCGACAGCGGTCGGCGGTCGGCGCCATGGTCGGCCGGCAGATGGCAACTCACGCAAGCCGTCTTGCCATTCGACGACAGGCGCGTGTCCCAGAACAGCGCGCGGCCCAGCGCCGCCTGCGGCGCAGCCACCTCGGCCGCCGTCACCGGCTGGACGGTGCCGAACAAACTGGCGGCGCGCAGCCGGAGTGCGGCGACGGCCGCGGCATCGGTCGTCGCGAAGGAGGTCGCAACCAGACCGGTTGAGGCAAGCACCAGGACCAGGGCTGCTTTCATCGAACTCCATTCAGATGTGAGGGCGGGCGGCGCGCCCGACCCTCGACCGACGAACCGTCGTGATTTTGCCAGCCGCGCGACGCCGGGAGGCGGGCGGAATGCGCACCGTGATCGGCGTTGCAACGCCGATCACGGGACGTTCTGCTCGCTCCTCGGCGCTGCCGGACAATGGCCGCATGCCCGTTTCTCATGCTTCCGCAGGCCGCTCGCCGCTGCTCGACAACCTCAACCCCGAGCAGCTCGCCGCCGTCACCCTGCCGCCCGAGCCGGCGCTCATCCTGGCCGGCGCCGGCTCCGGCAAGACCCGGGTCCTGACCACCCGCATCGCCTGGCTGATCCAGACCGGCCAGCTCTCGCCCGGCGGCGTGATGGCGGTCACCTTCACGAACAAGGCGGCCAAGGAAATGCTGGTCCGCCTCGACGCCATGCTCGCCATTCCCGTGCGCGGCATGTGGGTGGGCACCTTCCACGGCCTGTGCAACCGCTTCCTGCGCGCGCACTGGAGAACAGCGGCGCTGCCGCAGGGCTTCCAGATCCTCGACACGGCCGACCAGCTCTCGGCCGTCAAGCGCATCGTCAAGGCGATGAACCTCGACGAGGAGCGCCATCCGCCCAAGCCGCTCGCCTGGGCGATCGCCGCCGCCAAGGACTCCGGCCTGCGCGCCAAGGACATCGAGGTCAAGGACGAGCAGAGCCGCGTGATGCAGCAGGTGTACGACGCCTACGACACGCAGTGCCAGCGCGAGGGCGTGGTCGACTTCGCCGAGCTGATGCTGCGCACCTACGAGCTGCTGCGCGACAACGGCTCGCTGCGCGAGCACTACCAGCGGCGCTTTCGCCACATCCTGGTCGACGAGTTCCAGGACACCAACAAGCTGCAGTACGCCTGGCTGAAGATGTTCGCCGGGCCGCCGGCGCTCGGCTGCGCCCTCTTCGCCGTGGGCGACGACGACCAGAGCATCTACGCCTTTCGCGGCGCCCAGGTCGGCAACATGGCCGCCTTCGAGCGCGAGTACCAGGTGAAGAACCTGATCAAGCTCGAACGCAACTACCGCTCCTTCGGCAACATCCTCGATTCGGCCAACGAGCTGATCGCGCGCAACTCGCGCCGGCTCGGCAAGAACCTGCGCACCGAGGCCGGGCCGGGCGAGCCGGTGCGCGTGCACGAGGCGCCCTCCGACTTCGCCGAGGCGCAGTGGTTCGTCGAGGAAGCGCAGCAGCTGCACCGGGAAGGCACGCCGCGCCACGAGATCGCCCTGCTCTACCGCAGCAACGCGCAGAGCCGGGTGATGGAGAGCGCGCTCTTCAACGCGCACGTCCCGTACAAGGTGTACGGCGGCCTGCGCTTCTTCGAGCGCGCCGAGGTCAAGCACGCGCTCTCGTACCTGCGCCTGATCGAGAACCCGAACGACGACACGAGCTTCCTGCGCGTCGTCAACTTTCCGGCCCGCGGCATCGGCGCCCGCACCATCGAGCAGCTGCAGGACGCGGCGCGCGAGAGCGGCCGCAGCCTGTGGCAGAGCGTGGGCTCGCTGTCGGGCAAGGGCGGCAACAACCTGGCCGCCTTCACCGCCCGCGTCGACGCCATGCGCGACGCGACGCGCGGCCTCACCCTGCGCGAGATCATCGTCCACGTGCTCGAGGCCTCGGGCCTGGTCGACTTCTACAAGACCGACCGCGAGGGCAAGGAGCGGCTCGAAAACCTGGAGGAGCTCGTCAACGCCGCCGAGGCCTTCGTCACGCAGGAGGGCTTCGGCAAGGATGCCGTCGCGCTGCCGGTCGACGAGACGGGCCGCGCCGAATTCACGACGCCGGGCGCCGAGGTCGTGGCCAGCGGCGAGCTCATCGCCCCGCCTCGGGTCGTGCCAGACGCCGAAACCGGGGAAATCATGTCGCCTTTGGCGGCCTTCCTGACCCACGCTTCGCTCGAGGCCGGCGACAACCAGGCGCAGGCCGGCCAGGACGCGGTGCAGCTCATGACGATCCACTCGGCGAAGGGACTGGAGTTCGACTGCGTCTTCATCTCCGGCCTCGAGGAAGGCCTGTTCCCGAACGAGAACTCGTCCGGCGACCTCGACGGCCTGGAAGAAGAGCGCCGCCTCATGTACGTGGCGATCACGCGGGCGAGAAAGCGCCTCTACCTCAGCTTCTCGCAGACCCGCATGCTGCACGGGCAGACGCGCTACAACGTGAAGAGCCGCTTCGTCGACGAGCTGCCCGAGGCCGCGCTGCGCTGGATCACGCCGCGCAACCAGAGCTTCGGCTCCGGCTTCGCCCGCGAGTACCAGCAGGCGTGGCAGCGCGGCTCCGGGCTCCAGGGGGTCGTCGGTGCGGGCCGCACGGAGCCCCGCGTCTGGCAGGCGCCGGCGGTCGTGCCCAGGGTGCCGTCGCACGGCCTGCGCTCGGGCCAGGGCGTGTTCCACACCAAGTTCGGCGAGGGCGTGATCCTCACCCTCGAAGGCCACGGCGACGAGGCCCGGGCGCAGGTGAACTTCGGCCGCCACGGCATGAAGTGGCTGGCCCTCGGCATTGCCAAGCTCACGCCCGTCGACTAGGCCCGAGCCCGTCGTGGCTTTGGCGGCGTCCCGATTGCTACGATGCTCGTCACACCGGCGGCGCTGCACCCCATGAAAACGACTCGCTTCTCCACGCATTCCCGCCGTCCGCTCGTCGCCGGCGCGGTGGTCGCCGCCGCGCTGCTGGCCGGCTGTGCGTCGCCGCAGCTCGACGCTCGCTGGCGTGACCCGGGCCTGAGCGGCAACTTCCTGCGCGGCGCGCGCGTGCTCGTGGCCTGCGACGCGGCCGAGCTGGTCATCCGCCAGATCTGCCAGGACCGCCTGGCCAACGAAGTGGCGACGCGGGGCGCGACGCCCGTGTTCGTGCCCGCCGGCACCGCCATCGCGACCGACCGCTCGGTCGACGCGCAGTTGCTGCCGGCGGCTCGCAGCGCCGGCGCGCAGGCAATGATGGTCATGACCGTCGCGGTGGCGGTCAACGATGTCAGCCCGGGCTTCTCGGTCGGCATCGGCGGCTTCGGCTTCGGCCGCCACAGCGGCGTCGGCCTCGGCGTCGAGGCGCCGATCGGCGGTGGCCGGGTGACGGCGGGCTACTCGGCCAACGGCCGCGTCACAGACGTTGCCAACAACCGGCTCGTCTGGACCGCCAAGGCGACCTCGCCGGCCTCGAGCGACGTCGACGCGCAGATGACCGAGCTGTCGCGGCTCGTGCTCAGCGCCGCCGGGAAGGACGGCCTGTTCTGAGTTGACCCGCGCCGGTCAGGCCGCGACCGGCCCCGGCCGGCCGGCCTCGACCACGAAGCGTGCCGCGGTGCGCAAGGCGCTTGCCGGATCGAGCGGATCGCCCACGACCTCCAGGCTGGCCTGCAGGCGGCGCCGGTCGAGCTCGAAGCGGACGACGCCGCGCTGGTCGGTGCGGCCCCAGTGGATGTGCGGGTTGAACGGCAGCGCCGCCTCGATGCGCGCCTGGCTCAGCGTCGAGACGCTGCTGATCGAGGTGCCGCAGAACTCGCTGGCGACGATCGGCGATCGCGGGTCGTCGGCATCGGCGTGCAGGTCGGCGACGTAGTTGCTGTGCACGTCGCCGCCGAGCACCACCACGCCGGGCACCTTTCGGGCAGCGACCGCGCCGAGCAGGCGCTGGCGCGACGGCGCGTAGCCGTCCCAGCCGTCGGTCCAGTAGAGGCCGCCGGCCCGGGCCGGGTCCTGCCAGTGAAAGCGGGCCATGAGCGTTTGCTGCAGCAGCAGGTTCCACGGCCGCGACGAATCCCAGCCGTCCTCGAGCCAGCGCTCCTGTGCCAGCCCGAGCAGCGATCGGCCCGGATCGAGCAAGGCCGGGCACTCGGTGCGGGTCACCGTATTCGAGCCGCCGCGGCCGGGCCGGGGGCAGACCTGCGGGTCGCGGTACTGGCGGTCGTCGACGCGGTGCAATCGCGCCAGCGTGCCCCAGTCGGTGCGGCCGAAGATGCGCATGTCGGCGCCGACCGGGCGGGCCGAGCGTGGGAAGGGCATGTGCTCCCAGTACGCCTGGTACGCCGCGGCGCGGCGCGCAGGCATGTCGACGTTCAGGTTCTGGCCGCTCAGGCTGGCGTAGTCGTTCGAGACCTCGTGGTCGTCCCAGACCATGAGCCAGGGGAACGCCGCGTGGGCGGCGCGCAGGGACGGGTCCGACTTGTAGGTGGCGTAGCGGGCGCGGTACTGGGCCAGGGTGAACAGCTCGCCGCCCTCGTGGCGCCGCAGGGCGTCGGCGCGCGACGGCGTCTCGTAGATGTAGTCGCCGAGGAAAAGCACGAGGTCGAGGTCGCTGCCGGCGACGTGGCGCCAGGCGGCGTAGTGGCCGGCGTCGTAGCGCTGGCAGCTGGCGATCACGAAGCGGACGCGCTCGACGGCGGCATCGGCGGCCGGGGCCGTGCGCGTGCGGCCGACCTCGCTGCGCTGGCCGAGGGCGGTGAAGCGGTACCAGTACCAGCGGTCGCCATCGAGGCCGCCCGGCTCGGCGTGGACGCTGTGCGCCCAGATTGCTTCCGCCGTCTCGACGCCGTGCGCGACGATGCGCTCGAAGCGCTCGTCGGCGGCCAGTTCCCAGGCGACGGGCACAGCGTCGGGGAGGTCGCGGCCGGTGAGCCGGGTCCAGAGCACCATGCCCGCGGCGTGCGGCTGGCCGGAGGCGATGCCGAGCGCGAAGCGCGGCACGTCGGCACGGGTGAGCGAAGGCGCGAGGAGCGGCACGCCGATCGCGGCCGCCGCCCCGGCGACGAAGTGGCGGCGCCTCATCGGTGCCGGGCCGCTCGGGGCTTCAGACGCCGACGTCGTCGATCTCGCGGTACAGGTCGCGCAGCCACATCTTGACGCGCTGCCGGTCCATCAGGCCGAGGCCGGTGGCGTCCTTCTCGGCGGCCTTGGCCTTCCAGAAGCTGCTGCTCGCGCTGTCGATCTTCTGAATCACGTGCTCGTTGAGTTTCTTGACCGAGACGATGTGGGCGCCCAGGCCGATGGCCCGGGCCTGCTCGCCCGACTGCTCGAGCTGGGCGAAGTCGGCGCCGCGCACCTGGTTTCGCACCAGCACGTAGTTCATGCCGGTGCCGAAGCGGTCGAGCAGGCGGCGCAGCAGGTCGACCGAGTCCTTGCCCGTGTCCATCACGTGCCAGTAGAAGAGCTTCATGCCGAGCTCGTCGGCCAGGCCGATGACGCCGGCGTCTTCCATCCAGCCGGCGAGCGAGTCGTGCGTCTGGGCGGCGAGGTCGACGAGGATGCGGCGGCCCGGCTGGTCGACGGCAGCCTCGACGATGGCGTCGAGCGACTGCACCTTGTCGACCGCCACCGGCGAGGCGTAGGCCGGGTAGAAGCGCATCAGCGCGCCATGGGAGCGGTCGGTGTCGAAGCCGAGGAAGGGCTGCTCCCTGTCGATCAGGTACTGGGCCAGCACGCGTGCCATCAGCGACTTGCCGACGCCGCCCTTTTCGCCGCCGATGAAATGGATGGGAGTGGTCATGCGGTTCTGTTCAGCCGGATTCGGTTCATTTGGGCGCCGGCACCGGCGGGCTGCCGGGCAGCACCACGTCGATCGTCTTCTCGACGACCTTGCCGGCCACCTTGACCGTGCTGCCGACGACCGCGCCGCCCACCGAGACGGCGGCACCGGCCACCGCGCCCCCGACCGTGACCACGGCGCAGCCGGAGAGCAGGGCGAGCGCCAGCAGGGCGGCTGCGAGGCTCCGTCCGCCGGGTGAGCGCAGGGTCGACATCGCGAAGATTCTCGCTCAGCCCCGGCCGACGAACGGCATCCGGGTGGCCATGACCGTGACGAACTGGATGTTGGCGTCGAGCGGCAGGCTGGCCATGTGCACGACCGTGTCGGCGACGTGCTGAACGTTCATCGTCGGCTCGACGGCCAACTCGCCGCTGGCCTGCGGCACGCCCTTGGCCATGCGCGCCGTCATCTCCGTCGCGGCATTGCCGATGTCGATCTGGCCGCAGGCAATGTCGAACGGCCGGCCGTCGAGCGAGGTCGCCTTGGTCAGACCGGTGATGGCGTGCTTGGTGGCGGTGTAGGGCGAGCTGAACGGCCGCGGCGCGTGGGCCGAGATCGAGCCGTTGTTGATGATCCTGCCGCCGCGCGGCGACTGGC
>CAXSEJ010000031.1:0-16433 GCA_964236395.1 uncultured Rhizobacter sp. | reverse complement strand
GCTTGTGCATCGACAGCCAGACGTTCGACTGCGGCGCCATGAAGGTGTGGAACTTGAGCGTGACGGTCTGCTGGGCGAGGCCGGAAAGGGCCGGGGCGCCGAGCAGCGCCGAGGCGCCCGCCTGGACGAGAGTGCGACGGTTGATCATGAACGGGCTTTCCGGAGTGCGCGCCAGGGGCGCCGTGACCGCAAGACTAGTCGTTGTCGTCGCTGCGGCGCCATGCGTTGTTCCCCTGACCCCGGCGCAGATGCAGGCCACCGCTCGGGTGCAGCGAGCTACGATTCCGACCGACTCCCGTTTCGGCCCTTCCCCTCTTGAAGCAGACTGCCCAGCAGATCGAAGCGACGATCCAGGCGCTCGAAGCGCAACGCGCGCTGCTCGGCGAAGCCGTCGTCGAATCGGCGCTCGCGCCCCTTCGCCGCGAGCTCGCCTCTTTGGCCTTGCGTCCACCACCACCGCCGGGGGGCCAGCTGCGGCAGGTGTCGGTGCTTTTCGTCGACGTGGTCGGATCGACGGCCATGGGGCAGCAACTTCAACCAGAAGACATCCATGCGGTGATGGACACCGCCCTCGAGCGCTTCACCGCCGTCGTTCGATCGAACTATGGCCGGGTCCTGCAGTACACCGGCGACGGCATGCTGGCCGCGTTCGGAGCCGAAGAGGCCCACGAGGACGACGTCGAGAACGCGATCCGGGCCGGCCTGGGGGTGATCGAGGAAGCCCGACGACACGCTCCCGAGGTTCTGCACTCGCACGGCGTGCCCGACTTCAACGTGCGCGCTGGCATCAACACCGGCACCGTGCTGCTCGGGGCCGGCGTCGATGCCGAGGGCAGCGTTCGTGGTGCCGTCGTCAATGTCGCTGCCCGCATGGAGCAGTCGGCGCCAGCCGGCGGCCTTCGCATCAGCCACGATACCTACCGTCACGTGCGCGGCGTCTTCGATGTCAGCGAGCAGCCGCCGATCGACGTCAAGGGCGTCGCAGCGCCGGTTCGCAGCTACCTGGTCAACCGCATCAGGCCGCGGTCTTTCGAGATGGCCAATCGCGGCATCGAAGGTCTGAAGACGCGCACCGTCGGACGCGACCGCGAGCTCGGCCACCTCGAAGCTGCCTTCGACGCCGTGGTCGCAGGAGGCATGTTGCGAGCCGTCACCGTGCTCGGCGACGCCGGCCTCGGCAAGAGCCGGCTGCTCAACGAATTCAAGCAGTCGCTGGAAAGGCGCGGGACCAGCTTCTGGCTGCTCCCGGCACGGGCCCATTCGCGCAGCGCACTGCACTCCTACGACCTGCTGCGCGACCTCATCACCCGACAGCTGCAGATCGAAGACAGCGACAGCGCGGCGGTGGCGCGCGACAAGCTGGTCGCCGGCCTCTCGCCGTTGTTCGCCGACGAGGGTGAGGCGCCTGCGCATCACCTCGGTCACCTGATCGGCCTGGATTTCTCGGCCAGCCCTCACCTCGCCTCGATCCTCAACGACGGGCAGAAGATTCGCCAGCATGCCTTTCAGGCCGTTGGCCAGTTTCTGCGCCGGCTGGCGGCGAGCAACGCGGCGCCCGTCGTCATCATCCTGGACGACCTCCACTGGGGCGACGATGGATCGCTCGACATGGTGATCGCGCTGCTGCAGAGCAATCACGACATGGCCCTGCTGGTCCTGATGCTGGCCCGGCCTCAGCTGCTCGAGCGCCGCACGGCCTGGGCCCAGGGCGACTCGCGGCACGACCATCTGCACCTCGAGCCGCTCGACTCCTCGCACAGCATGCAGCTCGCCGAGGCGCTCCTGCAGCGTCTGGAGGACGTACCGGCGGCGCTGCACGACCTGATCCTCGCCGGCGCGGAAGGCAATCCGCTCTACATGGAAGAGCTGGTCAAGATGCTCATCGACGACGGCGCCATCGCCACCGGCGATGACCGCTGGCGCATTGTTCCCGAGCGGCTCGCCAAGGTGCGCGTGCCGCCGACCCTGAACGGCTTGCTGCAGATGCGGCTCGACGGCCTTTCCCAGGAAGAAAGACGGGCGTTGCAAAGCGCCGCCGTGATCGGCCAGGTGTTTTCGGACCACGCCCTCGCGGCGATCGACCCATCCGCCCCAGCCGCCCTGGCCGCCCTCTTGCGCAAGCGAATGATCGTTCGCCGCAATGCGTCGGGCTTCGAAGGCGTTCAGGAATACGCTTTCCAGCACAACCTGCTGCAGCAGGTCGCCTACGACGCTGTCCTCAAGGGGCCTCGGCGGCACGGCCATGCCAAGGTGGGCGGCTTCTGGAGCACCCGCGCCGAAGTGCAGGCACCGCTCGACGTGAACCCGGCCGCCTGCCGGGCCCTGGTCGAGGCGCACTATCACCGTTGCCAGTCGGACCCGATGGAATACGTCGGCTGGTTCGAAGGCCAGTTTTTCAACTACCTCAACGCTTACGCCGCGCAGACGCTCCGGCCACTCGCCGAGAGCTTGATCGAGGTGTGCGAGCGGCACTTCGGCGAGGCGCATCCGAACACTGCCCGGTCGCTGACCAACCTCGCCCGCGTGATCCTGGTGCAGGGCGATGTGGAGAAAGCAGAGCCGCTGTTGCGCCGGGCCATCGCCATCCAGGAAATCGACCCGGGCGCCGATCATGCCGACACCGCGCGAACGATCGCCGTGCTGGGCGGCTACTTCTCCGGACGGGGCGATCTTCGGTCCTCGGAAACGTGGTTTCGAAGGGCGCTGGCCATCCGCCAAAAGGCCTTGGGCGACGAGCATCCCTTGACGGTCGGCACCTTGCAATATCTCTCCCATGCCGTCGCCGAGCTCGGCCGCTACGACGAGGCCGAAAGCCTCGGCCGGCGCCTGCTCGAAGTTCGCGAGCGCCTGCTGGGCCCCGACCACCCCGACACCGCGCTGGCCCTGCGCGAAATTGCCGACGTGCTGTCGAAGAAGAACGCTCATGACGAAGCGGTTCCCCTGCTGCGCCGGGCTCTCGCGGCGCAGCAGCGCAATCTGCCGGCTGGGCATCCTGACACCGCCTTGTCCATGTGGAACCTTGCCGAGGCACTGCACGGTCTCGGCCGGAGCGACGAAAGCGAGCCGCTGGCGCGGCAAGCGCTGCAGGCCTGGGAAAAGGCACTCGGGCCGGAGCACGAGTGGAGCGCCTGGGGTCTCGGCACCCTGGCCAAGGTGCGGCTGGCGCAAGGCGCCGCCGAAGAGGCGGCCCGCCTGGCCGAGCGCGCCCTGCGGATTCACGAGACCAAGCTCGGTCCCGACCATCCGACCCTGGCCGAACATCTCGAACTGCTCTGTGCCGCCTTGAAGGCACTCGGCGATCCGGGATCGGCCGAACCCGTGCTCGAACGCGCCCGCGCCCTGAGGCAGCTCGGCCGCGACCCGACGGCGGCCTGAGCGGGCACCCCCCGATTAAGGGGGTACGCGGCGTTTGGTCGGCTCCTGCGCCTATCCAAGCGCCGGCGAATCGCACACATTCGGATTCGCCAAAAAAATTAGGAGGATTTCCATGCAGCGCATGACCGCACGCCCGGCCTCAACCATGTTCCGCCTGTCTTTGACCGTCTGGGTGACGCTGGCGGCGGCGGCGCCGGCCAGCGCGCAGTTCTACAGCTCGAGCGGAGCAAACAGCACCTCGCCGGTGAATCTGTTCCCTGTCGACCCGGCTCGGCAGGTCCTCGACCTCGGCGCCAACTCCCTCCTGGTCGGCAACTCGGGGGTCGGAAGCTTCAGCGCCATGGCAGGCGCCAGCTTGAACGCCGCCGGCCTGAGCGTCGGCAACGGCGGCACCGGGAGCGGCACCGTTACCGTGACGGGCGCCCGCACCCAGGCCACATTGGGCGGCACCGGCAACCGGCTCGAGATAGGCAACTGGGGCAGCGGCTCGCTGACGGTGTCGAACGGCGCCCTCGTCGATGCCACCGTGAACGCCGCTGCCTGTCGGGCAGCGGGTGCCTTCTGCAACAGCTTTGTCGGCAATGCGGCGGGCTCGACGGGAACCTTGACCATCACCGGAGCTGGCTCGGAAGTGCGCACCTTGCGCAACTTCGGCGTCGGCTCGACCGGCGTCTATACCCAAGCGCGCGACGGCTTCAACTTCGGCACCCCGGGCGGCACGACCAACGCCTTCGTCAATGTCCTCAATGGCGGCACGCTGCGCACGCAGCAAGCCAATGTCGGCCTGGGCCCCAACACCGCCAGCGCCCTCGGCACGGAACGTGGCTTCGGCACCGTCGTCGTCGACGGCACAGGGTCGCTTTGGGCCATCGGCCCGAACAGCATCGACAACGCCGCTGCGGGGCTGGTTGTCGGCAACCGCGCCGGCGGCGACGGCACGATCGACGTCAGGAACGGCGGCAAGCTGATCATCGACGGCAGCAACGGCAGCGGCCCCAACGACTTTCTCAACATCGGCGTGAACGGCGGTCGCGGCAGCGTCACGGTGAGCGGCATCGGCTCGAGCATCGACGTGAGCGGATTCGGCGCGATCATCCAGGCCGGCCGCAGCGGCGCCGGGGCGTCCGGTTCGTTCAGCGTCCTGGCCGGCGCCACCGCGTCGTCGCTCTACTTCAACGTCGGCCGTGAACTGGCGTCCGGCACGGTGCTCATCAGCGGCGCCGGCTCGACGCTCGACCTCGTCGGCGTCGGCTCGGCAGGCAACGGCGGCGCCGGCATGCTGGTCGGATCCACCGGCGGCAGCGGCCAGGTGACGGTGAGCAACGGCGGACGCATCTTCATCGGCGACGGCGGCGGCGACGGCCGCCAGCAGTCGAACAGCCAGGGCATGACGCTCGGCCGCGAAAACGGCTCGAACGGCACGCTGATCGTCACCGGCGCCGGCTCGGTGGTGCAGATGAACTCGACTTCCCTTGCGCCGGGCGTCGGCGTGGCGGACAACTTCAACCCGGGGCTGCTGCTCGGTCGCGATGCCGGCAGCTCCGGCAACCTCGCGATCACCAACGGCGGCAAGGTGCTGATCGACGGCGGCGCCCTCTCCACCGTGGCCAATCCGCGCACCACTGCGGTCAACATCGGCGGCAGCAGCGACGTGTCCAGAGGCGGCACCGGCACGGCCCTGGTTTCGGGCCGGGGCTCCGAGCTGCGGGTGACCGGCAACGACGCGTTCATCGGCGTCGGCCGCGGCACCGGTACCGTGGGTCAACTGACGGTCGCCGACGGCGCGGCCGTGACGGCGACGAACATGAACGTCGGCCGGGGCGGTGGTTCGGGAACGCTCGTGGTCGACGGCGCCTTTCTGACCATGACCGGGCAGCAGACCGGCAACAACCTCTCCGGTTCCTCGCTT
Organism: uncultured Rhizobacter sp.; assembly: GCA_964236395.1. Classification (GTDB taxonomy): domain Bacteria; phylum Pseudomonadota; class Gammaproteobacteria; order Burkholderiales; family Burkholderiaceae_C; genus Schlegelella_A. Next base: position 11,149 of record CAXSEJ010000031.1, on the reverse strand, counting down.
TCCATCGGCAATCTGGGCGGCACCGGCGTTGCCACGATCACCAATGGAAGCCGCGTCGACATCGTCAACCCCGGATCGGCCGGTGCCAGCCTGAACCTCGGCGGGACGGGCCCCAATCCTCTCGGCAACGGCACCCTGACCGTTGCCGGTGCATCCCAGGTCAACATCACCGCGGCGGCCGGGCTGGCCACCTTTTCGATCGGCCGCGACGGCACCGGCTCGGCCATCATCAAAGAGGGCAGCACGGTCAACGTCGGCGATGGCTCGACTTTCATCGGCCGCCTCGCCGGCTCGAGCGGCAGGCTGACCGTGGACGGCGTGTCGTCAACGCTGAACTCGGGCTACGTAGGCGTGGGCAGAACAACCGCGGGCAACGGCGGCAGCGGCCAGCTCATCGTCAGCAACGGCGGCACGGTCAGGGCCGACACCATCGAGATCGGTTCGGCGGGCTTCGTCGGCGGCAACGGCGGAACGCTCGACGGCAACGTGATCCTTCACGGCACGCTTTCGCCGGGCGAATCGCCGGGCTCGATCATCATCAACCGTTCGTTGCGGACCGGCAGCGGCCACCTGATCCTCGACGTCGACTCGAACGGCGCCGGCGGCTACATCACCGACCATCTGATCTTCACGCTCGGCACCACGTTCTCGTTCACCGGCCTGGAAGTGACGTTCAATTTCCTGAACAACGCAGACCCCTATTCCTTCGCTGCCTCCGGCGGCTTCGACCTCGATACCTTCCTGCTTTCGCTCAACACCGCGACCGGAATCACGACCGGCCTGTCCGACGTGTTCGCCCCCGGCGATACCTATGGCAGCCTGTTCGCCACGGCGACGTTCAACGCCGTGTCGCAGGGCACCCCGATCTCCGGCCTGGAAGTGCTGCCGGACGGCACGGTCACCTTCACGACAGCCGTTCCCGAGCCCGAGACGTGGGCCCTCATGGTGCTGGGATTCGGCGCGATGGGGTTGGCGGCAAGGCGGCGTAAAGCGCTGTGCCACGCGGGCTGAGCGAGCCGGCGCTCAGCCGACGTACTGCACGAGCCAGAGCGAAATCGACGGGAACAGCAGCAGCACGATGGAGCGGATCGTGTCGCTCAACAGGAACGGCATGACGCCGCGGTAGCTCTCGGCGATCGGCACGTCCTTGGCCATGCCGTTGACGACGTAGACGTTGAGCCCGACGGGTGGCGCGAGCAGGCCGAAGCCGACGGTCATGAGCACCATGATGCCGAACCAGATGGCGACCGACTCCTTCGCCATGCCGAAGTCCAGGCCCATGACCATCGGGAAGAAGATCGGAATGGTGAGCAGGATCATCGAAAGCTCGTCCATCACCGCGCCGAGCACGACGTAGAACAGCATGATCGCGGCCACCACCATGACCGGCGACAGGCCCCAGCCGTTGACCACCGCCGCCAGCTGAGCCGGCACCTGAGTCAGAGCGAGCGCCGAATTCATGAGGTCGGCGCCGATGAAGATGAGAAAGATCATGGCCGACGATTCGGCCGTGGCGTAGAAGCAGTGCTTGAACTTCTGCCAGGTGATTTCGCGCTTCATGAGCGCCGCGACGAAGGTGGAGGCCGCGCCCACCGCCGCACCTTCGGTCGGCGTGAACAGGCCGCCATAGATGCCGCCGAAGACGATGACGAAGATGATCGCGATCGGCAGGATGCCGCCGAGCGACCGCATCTCGAACTTGGGCCGGGCCGCGTCGAGCTCGGGCGCCTGCCCGGGCACGAGCCGCACGTAGATCGCGATCGCGACCATGTAGCCGACCATCGCGATCAGGCCCGGCACCATCGCCGCCGCGAACAGCTTGGCGATGTTCTGCTCGGCCAAGATGGCGTAGATGACGAGCGGCACCGAGGGCGGGATGAGGATGCCGAGCGTGCCGCCGGCGGCCAGCGTGCCGGTCGCGAGGCGCCCCGAGTAGCCATGCCGGCGCATCTCGGGCAGCGCGACCGAGGTGATCGTCGCGGCGGTGGCGACCGACGAGCCGCAGATGGCGCCGAAGGCGGCCGAGGCGAGCACCGCGGCCATCGCCAGGCCACCGCGAAAGCGCGACATCACCGAGCTCGCGAACTCGAACAGCGCCTTCGAGATGCCGCCCTGCGAGGCGAAGTTGCCCATCAGGATGAAGAGCGGGATGACCGAGAGGTCGTAGCTCGCGAAGCGCGCGAACGCCTGGGTGTTGAGGAAGTTCGAGAACGGGCCCCAACCCGCCTGGGCGACGTAGCCGATCGATCCCGCCATGAACATGGCGATCGCGATCGGCGTGCGCAGCGCCATCAGCACCAGCATCACGGCGAAGATGGCGCCCGTCAGCGCCAGCGGCGACAGGCTCATTCCGCTGCCGGCGGCGCAAAGCCGCGCCACGCCTGCACGAAGGCGATCGCCGCGGTCAGGGCGAGCGGCGGCAACATCGCGGCGTAGACCACCCATTCCGGAAAGCCGATCAGCATCGTTCCCGAGCCGGAGGTCCAGGCGTTCATGGCGCCGATCGACGTGCGCCAGGTCAGCAGACCGAGGCAGCAAGCCAGGAGCAGGGCGCCGAATCGGTCGAGCAGGTCGGTGGTGCGCGCGCCGGCCTTGGCGGTGAAGAAGTCGACGATGATGTTGCCGCGCTGGACCTGGCACCAGGGCAGGAAGAGCGCGACCGCGGCACCGGCCGCCGCGCCCGACAGCTCGAAGTCGCCGACGATCGTCATGCCGACGAGATTGCGGCCGATCAGGCTGCCGCAGGTCATGAGCGTGACCGCCGTGAGCAGCAGGCCGGCGGCGATGGCGCACAGCTTGGCGAGCGATTCGAGCAGGGGCAAGATGCGGTGCGGTGGGTGTGTGCGGAGCGACCCGGAGTATGCCGGCTGCGGCCGGTCAGGGGCCCGGTGCCCGGGGCTCGGTTCCTGCGAACCACGACGCGTCGACATCAGAACCGGCTGAAATACTCGCGCGCCTGCCAGGCCGCCTTGTCGTCGGCGGCGTCGTGGCGGGCCAGCTCGAAGCGCTTGATGTGCGTCAGCCAGTCGACGACGGTGGGCGTGAAGGCGCGCACGAGCTCGGCGTCGCCGCCAAGCGCGTCGAGCGCCGCGCCCAGGCTCGTCGGCAGCACGCTGGCGGCATCGGCGTATGGCGCGGTCGTGGCCGGCGGCGGTGCCAGAGCGCGCTCGATGCCGTCGAGTCCGGCATGCACCTGCGCGGCCAGGTAGAGGTAGGGGTTCGCGCAGGGCTCGCCGATGCGGTTCTCGATGCGCGTCGCCGCATCGCCGGCGCCGCCGAGCACGCGCAGCAGCGCGCCGCGGTTGTCGCGGCCCCAGTGCACGGCCATCGGCGCCATCGCGTTGGCGCGGAAGCGCCCGTAGGCGTTGATCGTCGGCGCGCAGAACACCGACATCGCCCGGCCGTGGGCGAGCAGGCCGGCGAGCCACTGCGTGCCGACCGCCGACAGCGTGTGCCCGGCATCGGCCGGCGTGCTGCCCTGCTCGGCGCTGTCGCGAACGAAGGCGTTGGCGCCGGAGGCGAGGTCGCGCAGCGACTGGTGCAGGTGCCATCCGCTCGCCATCGCGTTCGCGAAGGGCGGCCGGCAGACGAAGCTCGCGTGGTAGCCGGCGCGGCGCAGCGCCTGGCGCACGCCGTTGCGGAACAACACCATCTGGTCGGCGGCGGTGAGCGCATCGGTCGGCTCGAACACGGCCTCGAACTGGCTCGGCCCGAGTTCGATCTCGAGCGAGCGCAACGGCAGACCGAGGCCTTCGGCCGTGCCCTGGACGATGGCCAGCGGCTCGTCGGCCATGTCGGCGCAGCCTTCGCCGAGCAGGTGATAGCCGGGGTGCGTCATGGCGACCTGCGGCGGCTCGCCGGGCCAGGCGGCGAGCGCCGGGTCGAGCGACGGGTCGTCGTGGGGCCGCGTCAGGCGGTAGATGTGGAACTCGACTTCGAGGCCGCAGGTCAGCCCGTAGCCGGCGCAGGCGAGGCGGGCGAGCGCCTGCGTGAGCACGTGGCGCGTGTCGAGCGGCACCGGCGCGCCGTCGTCGAAGCAGGCGTCGGCACGCAGCCAGCCTGTCCGCGCGGCCCAGGGCAAGACACGAAAGCTCGCCGGGTCGGCCACCAGGAGCAGGTTGTTGGCGAAGCCGAACCCGGGCAGGGCGTCGACCGCGCCCGGCTCGAACACGGGCCAGGCGGTGCGGTCGGACGTGTCCTTGAGGAGCAGCGTGCTGACGAGGCCGACACCGCTCTTCAGCGCCCCGGCGACCGCGCTCGCAGCGAGCGTCTTGCCGCGCAGCACACCGTGCAGGTCGCACCAGCCGAAGCGCACGCGCTCGATCCCCTCCGATTCGATGCGCATCAACACGCCGTCGGCGGCCGACAGTCGTGGCAGATCGCTCAAGGCGCGAGCCAGGCCGCGCCGGCCCGCTTGGCGGCGGCGGCGCCGGTCCAGTACGCCTGCCAGCCCTCGGCCGGCGCGATGCAGTCGATGGTGTCCGGGCCGCGCAGCGCCGCGGCCTCGTCGGCCGACAAGGCCAGCGGCGGCCGGCCGCCGGCAGCCACGGTCGCGATCGCCTTCAGAAGCGTGCGCCGGTTGGCCATGATCACCTTGTCGCTCGTGCCCAGGTGCTCCCCGGTGCGGTCCTGGATCGGCCCCATGCTCTCGACCGCCCACTGGTCGTGCCGGTTGATGTCGTCCTCGCCCATGCCGAGGTAGGTGCGCGTGCGCTGCTCCTCGGCATCGAAGCCCCAGTCGTTGTGGCGGCCGTTTTTCGGCACGTAGTCGGGCAGGTCGACGCCGGCCAGGCGCTGCGAGCGCATCGCCGGCTTGTCGAGCGGCTCGGCGAAGCTGGTGAAGAACGAATACCAGTAGGTGTGCGTGTCGTCGACAGGCACGTGCATCTGCGTGATGGTGATCGTCTCGGAGAGCGGGATGACGAAGGTGGCCGGAAACGCCGCGTGGGTGACGCGCACGTGGGTCAGCGCCTCGGTCATCGGCCGCAGCGTCGTGAGCCGCAGCAGGCCGTCGGCGACGGCCTCGAAGCGGATATCGGGCTGCGTGAATTCGCGCATGACGCGTGTCATGGGCCAGCGCTCGCCGCCGACCTCGCCGGCGCTGGCGGCGCGGAACTGGCGGCCGTAGGCGCCGTCGAGCGACTCGTCCTGCAGGTAGCGGTGCAGGAACGACGGGTGGGCCGGGTCGATGCCGACCTCGAAGGCCTGCAGCCAGTTGCAGGCCCAGAGCCCCTTGAACGCAAAGCTGTGGCTCGACGGCGCGACGAAGCAGTCGAACGCGGGCAGCGCCGGCGGCTGCCCACCTTCCGGTCCGAGCCAGACGAAGACCACGCCGGCACGCTCCTGGACCGGGTAGGCGCGCTGGCGCACGCGGGTGCAGAGCGTCGAGCCGGGCGGCTCGGCCGGCGTCTCGAGGCAGGTGCCGTCGACGGCGAACTTCCAGCCGTGGAACGGGCAGCGCAGCCCGTCGGCCTCGTGCCGCCCGAAGGCGAGGTCGGCGCCGCGGTGCGGGCAGGCGCGGTCGAGCAGGCCCCAGGCGCCGCCGCCGTCTCGAAACAGCACGAAGTCCTGGCCGAGCAGCCGCACCGCCTTGACCGGCCGCGCCGCCGTGAGCGGGTGCAGCGCCGGGTCGAACTCGTCGACCAGCGCGGCCGGCTGCCAGTAGCTGCGCATCAGCGCGCCTGCCGGCGTGCCGGGCCCGATGCGGGTGATCAGGTCGTTCTGCTCTGCACGCATGGCCGGTTCAGTCTAGCGAATCGCTCGCGCTCGCCGTGAACCGCCCGGCGTCGATGACGCCGGCTCGTGCGGGCCGCGTGCTCGGGTGGCAGCAGCGAATCCAGGTCGCACGCGCGCAGCTCGATCTGATCGCGTTGCGGGCTCATCAGTGCAGCCGCGCCGGCCCGGCCCGGCGCACCTCGACCGCGCCCGGGCCGGCCGCGGCGCGGACGAGCCAGCGGTCGTCGCCACCCGACCCATCGGGGAAGCCTTCGGCGCCGGCGGCATAGGCAGACGCGAGCCGGTCGATGCCCTCCCATGGCTCGGCCTCGGCAGCGAGCGTCTCGATTGCCTCGGCGACGGCGCGGCGCATGGGCGCGATGACCGGATCTTCGTCCTCGCCCGGTCGGCGCTCGACGGCCGCCGCCAGTTGCTTTGCCAGGGCCCGGTCGAGCGCCGCACCGGCGCGCAGCGCGGCCGCGGCCGATTGCAGCGGGTGCACGCCGGCCGGTGCCCGGGCGCCGCCGAGCGTCGTGCGCAGCAGCCAGGCGGCGGCCAGGGCGCGGCCGGCGAACTGCTGGCCTGCCTGGAGCTCGCCACGGGTGCGCAAGCCAGCGAGCAGGCGATCGAGCTGATCGGCTCCCGGCGCACGCGCACCGGCCGCGGCAGCGAGCTCGCCGCGGGCCGCGTCGAGCCGCGCGTGCAGATCGCGCCACAGCGCGCCGGCGTGGTCGACCACCTGCTGGACCTGCTCGCGACAGGCCGGCTTGGCGACGGCCGCGGCGTGGTTGCCGCGAAGCCCGCGCTGCAGCCGCCAGAGATCGTCGGCCACGGCGGCCAATGGCTCGCCGACCGCACCGGCAGCGGAAGCGGAAGTCGGCAGGGCGGCGATTTCCTTGCGCAGTGCGGGCAGCTCGGTGCCGAGTGCGTCGAGGTGGCGCGCTGCCGCCAGCGCGGCGAGCAGCGTGGCGGCGAGCGCCGAGGCGGCATGGCTGTCGAGCCAGCCGAGCACGCGCAGGGTCGACGCGTCGTTGTCGGCGGCGAGCGCCTTCAGCATCGGCGCGTCGCCGCGGGCAATGCGTAAAAGAGTGCCGGGTGCGAACGTCAGCGCAAGGATCGGGCCGTTGTGCGCCGGCTCGTCGCGGGCCGCGTCGAGGGCCCGACCGCACAGCGCCAGGACCGCCCGCGCCTGCGCCGGTTGCAGCTCGAGCGGCGATGCCGATTGCCACGCCGCCGCGCTCGCCGCCTCGATGCCGAGCACGCGCTCGAAGCGCGGTGCCTGCGGACGCACCGTCTTGGCGGCCGCCGCTGCGTTCGCGAGCGGCGGAGCCGCAGCGACGGCCGCCGGCGCCGCCGGCCGGGCCGGTGCACGCGCCGCCGGGTCGGCGCGCTGGGCGGTCTCGGCGCGCAGCAGGCTCTGCGCCAGCGCATCGTCGGCGCCGGCGGGTGCGGCCTTGCTCGCGGCGGCGACGGCAACCGACCGCGGCTCGGGCGGGGCCGGGGAAGTCGCCTTGCCTTGTGCGCTGGCCGTCACGGCATCGACATCGGCGTCGGCGTTGGTATCGGCGTTGGTATCGGCATCGGTATCGGCGACCGCATCCGCAGGCCTGCGCCGCCGCAGACCGGCGCGCCACACCGTCCCGCCGAGCCAGGCGAGAAACACGCCGAGCAGCACGAGCACGATCCAGCCCGAATCGATGCTCACGGCCGGCGCTCCACGTCGCGCACGACGCCGGGACGGCAGACGATGATGGACACGATCGGCATCTCGGCTCGAAGCGGGCGCGGCAGCCGCCTATCGTGCCAGCCCGTCGAGCTGCGTGCGCGACACACCGACCTTTTCCGCGGCGCCGACGATCTCGGCCCAGGTCACCGCGTCGACCGGCACGCCGCTGGCCAGCCGGATCGCGCGCATCGCCCGCTCCGGCTCGCCCGGTGTCAGCACGCGGGCCACGCCCTCGGCCGGCGGCGACGCGGTGACGTGGGCGACGAACGCCTCCATCTCCGCGGCGAGGTTGGCCGCGGTGCCGAGGCGCTCGGGGTCGACCAGGATCGAGAACATGCTGTTGAGGACGCGGCGGCGCCCGTCGCTGATCGGCCGGGCGGTCTCGCCGCCGGCGAGCGCGCCGCCGAGCAGCTCGCAGATCAGCGCCAGGCCGGCGCCCTTGTGCTCGCCGAACGGCAGCAGCGCGCCGACCGGCTCGACGACCGTGAAGCGCGGGTCGGTGGTCGGGTTGCCGTGGTCGTCGATGATCGTGCCGGGCGCGATGGGCACGCCCTTGTTGTAGGCGACGCGCGTCTTGCCCTGCGCGATCTTGCTGGTCGCGAAGTCGAGCACGATCGGCTCGTGCCCCGGCCGCGGAATGCCGACGCAGAACGGGTTGGTGCCGAGGCGCGCGTCGCGGCCGCCGAACGGCGCGACGATCGGCCGCGACAGGACGTTGACGAAGTGGATCGAGACGAGCCCGTGCCGGACGCACTGCTCGGCCCAGTGGCCGATGCGGCCGAGGTGGTGCGAGTGGGCCAGGCCGACGATGCACACGCCGTGCGCCCTGGCGCGCTCGGCAGCCATCTCCATCGCCTGGGCGCCGATCGACTGGCCGTAGCCGTGCATGCCGTCGAGCGTGAGCAGGCTGCCGGTGTCCTGGCGCACGGTGACCCGCGCGTCGACGGCGAGGCCGCCTTCGCGCACCGCGTCGATGTAGCGCGGCACCATGCCGACGCCGTGCGAGTCGTGGCCGCGCAGGTTGGCCTCGACGAGGTTGCCCGCCACCTGCTCGGCTTCGCGCGCCGACGATCCGGCGGCGGCGACGATGGCCTGGACGGCACGGCTGAGCGCGGCGGCGTGGAAGACGTGCGAATCGGTGTCTTTGGTGGCGGCTGTCATGGCGGTCCAGTGAACACGGCGATTCGATCAGAGGATCAGCAGCGCCCGGAAGTCGTTGACGTTGGTGAAGGTCGGCCCGGTGACGATGAGGTCGCCCAGCCCTTCGAACCAGGCGAAGGCGTCGTGGCCATCGAGGAACTCGCGCGCCGAGAGGCCGCGCGCCGCAGCGCGGGCCAGTGAGTCGGGGCCGATGCGGGCGCCGGCGTTCGACTCGTTGCCGTCGATGCCGTCGGTGTCGGCGGCCAGGCCCCACACGTTCGGCTCGCCCTGCAGCGCGATGGCGCAGGCGAGCAGGAACTCGCTGGCACGGCCGCCGCGGCCGCCCTTGCCGCGCACGGTCACGGTCGTCTCGCCGCCGGAGAGCACCACGCACGGCCGGCCGAACGGCTGGTCGCGGCGCGCCACCTGGCGGGCGATCGCGGCGATCACCCGGGCCACGTCGCGCGACTCGCCCTCGATCTCGTCGCCGAGGATGTGGGCGTCGATGCCGGCGCGGCGGGCCAGCGCCGCCGCCTCCTCGAGCGACTGCTGCGGCGTGGCGACGAGGTGGATGCGGTTGGCGGCGAAGTCGGCATCGCCGGGCTTGGGCGTCTCGAGCGCGCCGCTGGCGAGCGCCGCGCGCAGACCCGGCGCAATGGCGATGCCGTGACGGTCGAGCACGGCCAGCGCGTCGGCGCAGGTCGTCGGGTCGGGCACCGTCGGGCCGCTGCCGATCACCGCCGGCGAGTCGCCGGGCACGTCGCTGACCAGCAGCGTGACGACCGGCGCCGGGGCGCACGCCTTCGCCAGCCGCCCGCCCTTGATCGCCGACAGGTGCTTGCGCACGCAGTTCATCTCGTCGATGGCCGCGCCGCTCTTCAGCAGGGCGGCGTTGATCGCCTGCTTGTCGGCGAGCGAGACGCCTTCGGCCGGCAGCACGAGCAGCGACGAGGCGCCGCCCGACACGAGGCAGAGCACGAGGTCGTCGGCACCGGCGCCCCGGGCCAGCGCCAGGATGCGCGCGGCGGCGCCGCGGCCGGCTTCGTCGGGCACCGGGTGCGCCGCCTCGACGACCTCGATGCGCGCCCGGCCCGCCGCCTGCGCCGCGGCCTGCGACGGCGGCACCGCGCCGTAGCGGGTCACGACCACGCCGCTCATCGGCGCCTCGGCCGGCCACAGCGCCTCGACCGCGGCCGCCATCGCACCGGCCGCCTTGCCGGCGCCGAGCACCAGCGTGCGCCCGACGGGCGGCGGCGGCAGGAAGGCGGCGAGCGAGGGCCCGGGCACGGCGACAGCCACCGCGGCGTCGAACAGGGCGCGCAGGAAGCCGTGCGGGTCGCCGTGGGGGCTGGGCGGGGACGGCTCGGTCATGCTCGATTCTCCGGCACCGGCCGCCCCGGCGTCGACCCGGTATGCTGCCAACCCCATGCTCATCGACTTCTTCTTCACCCTGCGCGCGGCCAAGCTGAAGGTCTCCGTCAAGGAGTACCTGACGCTGCTCGAAGCGCTCGAGCAGGGCGTGATCGACGACGCCGAGGAAGGCCCGACGATCGAGCGCTTCTACTACCTCGCCCGCACCTCGCTGGTCAAGGACGAGACCCAGTTCGACAAGTTCGACCGCGCCTTCGCCGCCTACTTCAAGGGCGTCGAGCTGCTCACCGACTTCACGCAGGACGTGCCGCTCGACTGGCTGCAGAAGAAGTTCGAGCTCGACCTCTCGGCCGAGGAGAAGGCGGCCATCGAGAAGATGGGCTGGGACGAGCTGATGGAGACGCTGAAGAAGCGCTTCGAGGAGCAGAAGAAGCGCCACGAAGGCGGCAGCAAGATGATCGGCACCGGCGGCACCTCGCCGTTCGGCGCCTACGGCTACAACCCGCAGGGCATCCGCATCGGCCAGGACAAGGGCCGCAACAAGTCGGCCGTGAAGGTCTGGGACCAGCGCCAGTTCAAGGACTACGACGACAGCCTCGAGCTCGGCACGAGAAACATCAAGGTCGCCCTGCGCCGGCTGCGCCGATTCGCCCGTGAAGGCTCCGAGGAAGAGCTCGACCTCGACGACACCATCCACGCCACCGCCGCCAACGCCGGCTGGCTCGACATCAAAATGGTCCCGGAGCGCCACAACAAGGTCAAGGTGCTGCTGCTCATGGACGTGGGCGGCACGATGGACGAGCACATCCACCGCGTCGAGGAGCTGTTCAGCGCCGCCAAGGGCGAGTTCAAGCACCTCGAGTTCTATTACTTCCACAACTGCGTCTACGACTTCATGTGGAAGAACAACCGGCGCCGCTTCAGCGAGAAGTTCAGCACCTGGGACGTGATCCGCAAGTACAACAAGGACTACAAGCTGATCTTCGTCGGCGACGCGACGATGAGCCCCTACGAAATCCTGCAGCCCGGCGGCAGCGTCGAATACAACAACGAGGAGCCGGGCGCCGAATGGCTGCAGCGGCTCACCAACGCGTTCCCGAAGTTCGCCTGGATCAACCCCGAGCCGCAGGGCGTGTGGGGCTACCGGCAGAGCGTCTCCGTGATCCAGCAGCTGATGAACCAGCGCATGTTCCCGCT
>CAXSEJ010000030.1:0-16709 GCA_964236395.1 uncultured Rhizobacter sp. | reverse complement strand
AGCCGCTCCTGGCCGCGCGGCGCCGGCCGCACCTCGCCGGCCAGGCCGACCTCGCCGAAGGCGAGGAAGCCGCGCGGCAGCGGCTTGCCGCGCAGGCTGCTCTGGATCGCCAGCATCACCGCCAGGTCGGCCGCCGGCTCGCTGATGCGCACGCCGCCGACGGCGTTGACGAACACGTCCTGGTCGAGCGCGCCGATGCCGGCGTGGCGGTGCAGCACGGCGAGCATCATCGCCAGCCGGTCGCGGTCGAGGCCGACCGAGAGGCGGCGCGGGCTGGGCCCGCCGGAATCGACCAGCGCCTGGATCTCGACCAGCATCGGCCGCGTGCCCTCGAGCGTGACCAGCACGCAGGAGCCGGCGACCGGATCGCCGTGCGTGGAGAGGAAGATCGCGCTCGGATTGGCGACGCCCTTGAGGCCCTTCTCGGTCATGGCGAAGACGCCGATCTCGTTGACCGCGCCGAAGCGGTTCTTGACCGCCCGCACCAGCCGGAAGCTCGAGTGCGTGTCGCCCTCGAAGTACAGCACGGTGTCGACGATGTGCTCCATCACGCGCGGCCCGGCCAGCGCGCCGTCCTTGGTGACGTGGCCGACGAGCACGATCGTCGTGCCGCTCGCCTTGGCCAGACGCGTGAGCTGCGCCGCGCACTCGCGCACCTGCGCCACCGATCCCGGCGCCGAGGTGAGCGCCTCGCTGTAGACGGTCTGGATCGAGTCGATCACGGCCACCGCCGGCCGTTCGACCTCGAGCGTGGCCATGATCTTCTCGAGCTGGATCTCGGCCAGCACGCGCACTTCGCTCTTGCCCAGGCCGAGCCGGCGCGAGCGCAGCGCCACCTGCGCGCCGCTCTCCTCGCCGGTGACGTAGAGCGTCTTCATCGTGCGCGCGAGCGAGTCGAGCGCCTGCAGCAGCAGCGTCGACTTGCCGATGCCCGGGTCGCCGCCGATCAGGATCACGCCGCCGGCGACGATGCCGCCGCCGAGCGCGCGGTCGAGCTCGTCGATGCCGGTCGGGTGGCGGTCGGCGTCGGTGGCCTCGATCTCGGCCAGCGTGGTGACCGCCTCGCCCGGCAGCAGGCCGCGCGCCGAGGCGGCCGTCGTCATGTAGCGCGGCTTGACGGCGCTTTCGGCCACCGACTCGACGAGCGTGTTCCAGGCATTGCACTGGGGGCACTTGCCCAGCCACCTGGCGCTCGTGCCGCCGCATTCGGTGCAGACGTAGATCGACTTTTCCTTCGCCATGGGAGCCGATTGTCAGGGGCGCCAACGGCGGTCGCCGCTAAGAGGCGACCGCCGTGAAATTGCCGTGGAAGCCGACCATGTCGATCTCCTGGCGGTGGGTCACTTCGACAGCTTGACGACGATGGTCGAGCCGTCGAGCGGCACGGCGCTCGATTCCCAGGTCGGCGGCGTCATCGCGCCGCCAGTCTTGCCGGAGGCGCCCCAGGGCTCGCTCGGGATGCCGAAGGCGTTGGTGTCGAGCCTGCCGTTGCCGTTGAGGTCCTGGTACAGGGTGAGCGCGACGGAGGCGCCGGCCAGGCCGCAGAGCGGCACCGTCATCGTGGCCGTGCCGGCCTTCATCTGCGTCGCGGCGACCGGCGTCTTGCGAAAGCTCGCCGCGTCGGCGTAGGCGGCGATCATGAGCACGCCGGTGTCGGCGCGCACGTTCTGCACCTCGACCTGCACGCAGGCCTCAGCCCGGGCGGGTGTGGGCACGGCAGCGAGCACGGCCGCGGAAACGATCGAGCCGGCGAGAAGGAGGGCGAAAGGAGCGGAGCCGAAGTGCATGGCGGGGTCCTGGTGAGGAGTGGCGATGGAGGCACTCTGGGCAGCGCCTTCGCCGCTGGCCAGCGGCCTGCGACGAAACGCGGCGCCGGGTCGCAAAGCGTCGGCGCGGCGGCGGCAACGGTGCCGCCGCAAGGCAGGGTCAGGCGTCGGACACCTTGGCGCGGCCCGCCTTCACCTGCGCCCGCTGGCCCTTGCCTTCGAGGCGACGCCGGGTCGAGGCGCGCGTCGGCCGCGTCGGCCGGCGCACCGGCGGCACCTCCCACGCGGCGGCGACGAGTTCGTTCAGCCGCGCCAGCGCATCGCGCCGGTTGAGCTCCTGGCTGCGGTGCCGCTGCGCCTTGATCACGAGCACGCCCTCGTCGTTGAGGCGCCTGTCGGCCCGGGCCAGCAGGTGCAGCTTCACCAGATCGGGCAGCGACGAGGCGGCGATGTCGAAGCGCAGGTGGACGGCGCTCGAGACCTTGTTGACGTTCTGGCCGCCGGCGCCCTGCGCCCGCACCGCCGTGATCTCGACCTCGGCCTCGTCGACGACCGGTGGCCCGCCCACGGCCGTCAGTCGAGCGCCGTCACCGGCACGCGGGGCGCGCGGGCGCACATGAGCTCGTAGCCGACCGTGCCGGCGGCGGCCGCGATCTCGTCGATCGCAAGCACCGTTCCGTTCGCGGCCCGGCCCCAGAGCACGACCTCGCTGCCTTCGCCAGCATCCGGCACCGGGTCGAGGTCGACGGTGATCATGTCCATCGACACCCGGCCCACGGTGCGCGTGCGCACGCCGTCGACCAGCACCGGCGTGCCCCGGTCGTTGCCGCCGGGCGCGACGCGCGGGTAGCCGTCGGCGTAGCCGCAGGCCGCCACGCCGACGCGCATCGGCCGCTCGGCGACGAAGGCGGCGCCGTAGCCGACGCCGTCGCCGGCGGCGAGCTGCTGCACGGCGATGAGGCGGGTGCGCAGCGTCATGGCCGGCGCCAGGCCCCAGTCGGCCGCCGACTTCTGCGCGAAGTCGGGCGACGAGCCGTAGAGCAGGATGCCCGGCCGCACCCAGCTGCCGCCGCCGCTGGCGCCGAGCCGGGCGCCGAGGCGCAGCGTCGCGGCACTGTTGGCGATCGAGCGTTCGCCCGGCAGCTCGTCGGTGGCGGCCGCGAAGGCGGCGAGCGCCGGCTCGACGGCAGCCGGATCGGCCGCGTCGGCGCTGGCCAGGTGCGTCATGTGGGTGATTTCGGCCACTTGCGCCAAGGCGTCGAGGCGCAGCCAGGCGGCGCGGTACCGCCCGGGCGCAAAGCCGAGCCGGTTCATGCCGCTGTTGAGCTTGAGGAACACGCGCTGCGGCCGGTCGGTCTTCAATGCCGCGAGCCGGTCGATCTGGGCACTGCAATGGACCACGTGCCAGAGCGCGAGGCGAGCGCAGGTCTCGAGGTCGCGGCCGTCGAAGCAGCCTTCGAGGAGCAGGATCGGCCCGCGCCAGCCGAGTTGGCGCAACTGCACCGCCTCGGCGATGTCGAGCAGCGCGAAGCCGTCGGCCTTCTGCAGGGCGGGGAACACGTTGGCGATGCCGTGGCCGTAGGCGTCGGCCTTGACCACGGCCCAGACGCGGGCGCCGCCGGCCGCGCACCGCGCCACCTCGAGGTTGTGGGCGAGGGCGCCGCGATGGACGAGCGCTTCGATCGGGCGCGGCATGCGGCCGATTCTGCCAGCCATGCACCGCCCGTCCCGGCGCCTTCGAAGGGCGAAAAACCGCGTGCTATAAACCGCGCGCACAGCATGTCGACCGCCGATCGAAGCGAATGAAAAAAGGCTTCTTCACCATCATGGCGGCGCAGTTCTTCAGCTCGCTCGCCGACAACGCATTGCTGGTCGCGGCGATCGAGCTCCTGCGCACCGGCGGCGCACCGTCGTGGCACATCCCGGCGCTCACGCCGATGTTCGCGCTCTTCTACGTGATCCTGGCGCCGGTGGTCGGCGCCTTCGCCGACGCGGTGCCCAAGGGCACGGTCATGCTCATCTCGAACACGATCAAGATCGTCGGCTGCATGCTCATGCTGTTCGGCGCCAATCCGCTGCTGTCGTACGCCATCGTCGGGCTCGGCGCCGCGGCCTACTCGCCGGCCAAGTACGGCATCCTGACCGAGCTGCTGCCGAACTCGCAGCTGGTCAAGGCGAACGGCTGGATCGAGGGCCTGACCATCCTGTCCATCATCTTCGGCGTGCTGCTCGGCGGCCAGCTGCTCGGCCACGTGCTCTCGCGCCATCTCCTCGACTTCGACGTGCCGCTCTTCGACACCGGCATCAGCACGGCGCCCGAAGCCGCCATCGCCGTGATCGCCGCCCTCTACATCGTGGCCGCCCTGTTCAACATGCGCATCCCGCGCACCGAGGCGCCGCTGCAGCCGTTCGCGCACAGCGTCGCGGCGCTGGTGCGCGACTTCTCGAACTGCAACGCGCGCCTCTGGAACGACAAGCTCGGCCAGATCTCGCTCGCCACCACGACGCTGTTCTGGGGCGTCTTCGGCAACCTGCGCGTGATCGTCTTCGCCTGGGCCGCGGCGGCCCTCGGCTACTCGACGACGCAGGCCTCGAACCTGGTCGGCGTGCTCGCCATCGGCACCGCGGTCGGCGCGATCGCGGCGTCGATGCGGATGCGGCTCGACCAGGCCACCCGCGTGATCCCGCTCGGCATCGCGATGGGCCTGCTCATCATCTGTCTGATCTTCATTCGCAACGTCTGGGTCGCGGCACCCTTCCTGATCGGACTCGCCATCATCGGCGGCTACCTCGTCGTGCCGATGAACGCGCTCCTGCAGCACCGCGGTGCCAACCTGATGGGCGCCGGCCGCTCGATCGCGGTGCAGAACTTCAACGAGCAAGCGTGCATCCTCGGCCTGGGCGCCTTCTACACCGGCATGACGCGCTTCGGCCTCTCGGCTTTCGTCACGATCTCGGTCTTCGGCGCGCTGGTGGCGGCGACCATGTGGCTCATCCGTCGCTGGCACGCCAGCAACTGCGTGCGCCACCGCGACCAGGTCGAGCACCTGCTGCGCATCGCCCGCCTCGACAAGCACTGATCTTGGCCGCCCCCGGGCCGCGCCCAGGCGCCCTGCCGGCGCTGGCGCTCGTCGTCAACGCCTTCGTCTGGGGCACCGCGTGGTGGCCCTTCCGGCACCTGCACGCGGCGGGTCTGCACCCGCTCTGGACGACGGCGCTCGTCTTCACCGTCGCCTCGGTCGTGATCCTCGCCGTGCGCCCCGGCGCACTGCGCCAGGTCACGACGACGCCGGCGCTCTGGGTCCTCGTGGCGGCCGCCGGCGTCACCAACGCGAGCTTCAACTGGGCGGTGGTGATCGGCGACGTGGTGCGGGTCGTCCTGCTCTTTTATCTGATGCCGGTCTGGACGGTGCTGCTCGCGCGCGGCCTGCTCGGTGAGCGGCTGACGTTGCCGGCGCTCCTGCGCATCGGCCTCGGCGTCGTGGGCGCCGCGGTGGTGCTCTGGCCGCCGGCCGGCTCCGGCGGCGCCCTGCCGCTGCCGCGCTCGCTCGCCGAGGGGCTCGGCATCGTCGGCGGCTTCTCGTTCGCGCTCAACAACGTGATGCTGCGGCGCGAAGCCGGCCGAGCGGAGGAAGGCCGTGCCCTGGCGATGTTCGCCGGCGGCGCGATCGTCGCCGCGGCCGTGGCGGCGACGCTCTCGGCCAGCGGTGCCATTGCCTTGCCGCCCGAACCGTCGCTGGCGTGGCTGCCGCTGACCGGCGTGCTGTCGCTGCTGTTCCTCTCGGGCAACCTGGCGCTGCAGTACGGCGCGGCGCGGCTGCCGGCGAACCGCACCGCCGTGATCATGCTCACCGAGGTGGTGTTCGCCTCGGTCTCGGCGCTCGCCCTCGGTGGCGGCACGCTGACGCCACGGCTGGGGCTCGGCGGCGGCCTCATCGTCGCCGCCGCGCTGCTCGCCGCGATCGAGGCGCCGCCGTCGCGCTGAGCTCGCCGGTGCAGCCGACGCAGGGCTACCATCGTCCGCTGACATCTTCACGGGGTACGCCATGGCCGCCGCTGCACAGACGCTCTACGACTTCCAGACCGCTTCGATCGAAGGCCAGCCGGCCGACCTGGCATCGCAGCGCGGCAAGGTCGTGCTCGTCGTCAACACGGCGAGCAAGTGCGGCTTCACGCCGCAGTTCGAGGGCCTCGAGGCGCTCTGGAAGGCATACCGCGACCGCGGCCTGGTGGTGATCGGCTTCCCGAGCAACCAGTTCGGCGCGCAGGACCCGGGCACGAACGAGGAGATCGGTGCTTTCTGCCAGCAGAACCACGGCGTCAGCTTTCCGATGATGGCCAAGGTCGACGTCAACGGCGATGGCGCCGACCCGGTCTTCAAGTGGCTCACGGCCGAAGCGCCCGGCATCCTCGGCACCAAGGCGATCAAGTGGAATTTCACGAAATTCCTGGTCGGCAGGGACGGCAGGGTGATCAAGCGCTACGCGCCGACCGAGAGCCCCGCCTCCCTGAAGGGCGACATCGAGTCGGCACTGGCCGCCTGACGCCATGTTCGAGCACGTCGAGCCGTTCGCCGGCGACCCGATCCTGAGCCTCAACGAGGACTTCCAGAAGGACCCGCGGCCGGACAAGATCAACCTCTCGATCGGCATCTACTTCGACGACGCGGGCCGCATTCCGGTGCTCGATTCGGTGCGCCGCGCCGAAGCCGCCGTCTGCGCCCGCCATGCGCCCAAGCCCTACCTGCCGATCGAGGGCGCGGCCAACTTCCGCAGCGAAGTGCAGTCGCTGCTCTTCGGCGCCGGGCACGAGGCGGTTCGCGCCGGTCGCGTCGCCACGATCCAGTCGGTCGGCTCGAGCGGCGGCCTCAAGGTGGGCGCCGACTTCATCGCGCGCTGGCTGCCCGGAAGCGCCGTCTGGGTGAGCGACCCGAGCTGGGACAACCACCGCTCGATGTTCGAGGGCGCCGGCCTCGACGTGCACACCTACCCGTACTACGACGCGGCCACCGGCGGCCTCGATTTCGCCGCCATGTGCGCCACGCTCGCCGGCCTGGCCAGGTGCAGCGTCGTTCTGCTGCACGCCTGCTGCCACAACCCGACCGGCGTGGACCTGAGCCGCGCGCAGTGGGACGAGCTGACCGGCCTGCTCGCCGACCGCGAGCTGCTGCCCTGGCTCGACCTCGCCTACCAGGGCTTCGGCGATGGCATCGAGGAAGACGCTTACGCCGTGCGTGCGCTCGCCGCGGCCCGTGGCGCCGACGGCCGTCCATTGCCCTTCTTCGTCGCCAACTCCTTCTCCAAGAGCATGAGCCTCTACGGCGAGCGCTGCGGCGCGCTCAGCGTCGTGTGCGGCAGCGCCGGCGAGGCCGTGAACGTGCTCGGCCAGCTCAAGTTCACGGTGCGCCGCAACTACTCGAGCCCGCCGATCCACGGCGGCCAGATCGTCGCCGCCGTGCTCGCCGAACCGGCGCTGCGCCGGGCCTGGCAAAGCGAGCTCGGCGCGATGCGCGAGCGCATCGTCGAGATGCGCACCGTGCTGCACGGCGTGCTCGCCGCCAAGGTGCCCGGCCGCGACTTCGGCTACTTCCTGAGCCAGCGCGGCATGTTCAGCTACACCGGCCTGTCGCCGGCCCAGGTCGACCGGCTGCGCGAGGAGTTCGCGGTCTACCTCGTGCGCTCCGGCCGCATGTGCGTGGCCGGCCTGAACCGCGGCAACGTCGAGGCGACCGCGGTCGCGATGGCGGCGGTGCTCGACGTCTAGACCCGACGGACCTCCGCCGGCCGCCGCCGCGAAGCGGCGCCGGGCGTGCAGGGCGAGCCCGGTGACGACGCTGGCGAAGCGGTCGCCGCGCACGGCCCGGGCCGACGGGAAGGCGCTCTGCAGGCGCTCGCCGAGCCGCGCCAGCCCGGTCGAGCCGCCGGTGAAATAGAGCGCGTCGACGGCGCCTGCCTGCACCCCGGCCTGCCGAAGCGTGGCCTGGGCGGCGTCGACGATGCGGTCGAGGTCGCCGGAAAGCGCCGTGGCCGCCTGGTCGGCAGCGAGCGCCGCCTCCAGCCCGGCCTCGACGAGCGACAGGTCGATGCGCGTCGAGCCGCCCGCGGCGACCTCGATCTTGGCGCCCTCGGCACGGGCGACGAGCTCGTGGCCGAGCCGCTCCTCGACCACCGTCATCAGGCGCCGGTGCTGTGCCGGGTCGGCGTAGAACGAGCGCATCGCGCGCAGCTCGGCGACCCGCTGCGGGTTGTAGACGGTGTTGATCAGGTGCCAGGTGGCGAGGTCGAAGTAGACCGCGCTCGGCACCTCGCGCACCGGGCCCTGGGCGCCGAAGCCGAGCAGCGGCAGGATGCTCGCCAGCTCGATGCGGCGGTCGAAGTCGGTGCCGGCGACGTGCACGCCGTGGTTGGCGAGGATGTCGGCCTTGCGGTCGACGGCGCCGGCGCGCTCGGGACCGACGCGGACGAGGGAGAAGTCGGAGGTGCCGCCACCGATGTCGGCCACGAGCACCTTCTCCTCGCGGGTGGTGCCCTGCTCGTAGTCGAAGGCGGCCGCGATCGGCTCGTACTCGAACTCGATCTCGGCGAAGCCGGCACGGCGGGCGGCACGGCGCAAAGCGGCTTCGGCCTGCGCGTCGCGCACCGGGTCGTCGTCGACGAAGAACACCGGCCGGCCGATCACCGCGCGCCGGATCGGCCGGCCGGTGGCCGCCTCGGCGCGGCGCTTGAGGTGGCCGAGATAGGTCGCGACGACGTCGATGAAGCGCACCGCCCGGCCGGCGCCGATGTCGGTGCTCTGCTCGACCAGCGTGCTGCCGAGGATGCTCTTCATCGAGCGCATCAGCCGGCCGTCGAGGCCGTCGACATAGGCGGCCGTGGCGGCGCGCCCGAACTCGCACACGGGCGGCCCGTGCAGCGGGCCGTCGGCGGCGTAGAAGACGGCCGTCGGCATCGTGACGAAGCCGGGTTCGAGCTCGACCAGGCGCATGCCCGCCTCGCCCGGCACGGCGATGGCCGAGTTGGAGGTGCCGAAATCGATGGCGCAAAAAGCCGCGTCCGGCATGGTCGATGGGCGGCGCGGCCGCGGCCAAAGGGGCGCGATTCTAGGGCCGTGCGCCCCGGCCCCGGAGCGTCGGCGGAGAGACCGCCACGCCGGCGCCGCGTTCGACCGGATGGCGAGAAATGCGAACGCTTCGCCGCCTGTTTCGCCGCATGCCCCGGCGCGCCGGCGCCCATACTGGAGGCGCACCGCCGGTGCCGGAGACGCCCGTGACCCTGCTCGACCGAGCCCGCCGCTTCCTCGTGCTGACCCGCAGTCGCGCTGGCGGGCGCAACCTGCACGATCCGGCCGACATGGGCACCGCCTTCGGGCTCGACGCGATCACGGTCCTCGAACCGGAGTCGCCGGAAGAGCTGGCGCTGCGCCAGGGCATGGCGCCGCCATCGCGCTTCGAGCACCGGCTGCACCGGCGTTCGACCTTCTAGCGCCTGGTCAGACCTCGAGCACCAGTTGCGGCCGGTGCGCCGCCGGTTCGCCGCGCTGGGCGTGGCCACGGGCGTTGGACACGACGCGCCCGACGCCCGGACCGCCCGCCACGATGTAGTCGTGGACGCAGTGCAGGTGGCCGTGCAGCCAGAGATCGGCGCGCACCACGAGCTCGTCGTCGGCGTTGCAAAAGCTGGCCGTGCCGCTGCGCGCGCCATAGCGGGGATCGGCGCTGCGGACGCTCGGCGCGAAGTGAGTGACGACCACGGTACGGTCCCAGCCGTCGGCTTCCCGCCCGAGCTCGGTCGCCAGCCAGGCCCGGCAGGCCAGCGCCTCGGCGCGCACCGCCCGGACGTCGAACGGCGCGCCGGCCTGGCGCGCCTGCATCAGGTTCATGAAGTAGCCCGCGGCGCGCATCGCCTTGGCCCGGCCGACGACGCCGAACAGGTCGAAATCCGACCAGCGCGTCGTGCCCAGGAGGCGCACCCGGCGCCCGGCCGCGTCGACGACGACGAGGCTTTCGCGCTCGAGCAGCGTGATGCCCAGCTCGTTGCAGCGCCGGCGCAGCGCCGGCAGCGCCTCGGCCAGGTCGCGTCGGTCGAACTCGTGGTTGCCGGCGACGAAGACGACCGGCTGCGGCCAGTCGCGAAACAGCTCGAGCCCGGTCCAGCGGCTGTCGATGTCGCCGGCCAGCACCAGCAGCTCGGCGCCGGGCGCGGGTTCGGGCTGGTAGCGCTCGGTTTCGAGATGGAGGTCGCTGAGGAGCTGCAACCGCATCGACGGCTCAGCCCGCCGCGGCCGCCGCGCCGTGGCACTGCTTCCACTTGCGGCCGCTGCCGCAGGGGCAGGGCTCGTTGCGGCCGACCTTGGCCGTGTCGCGCCGCACCGGCTCGACCTTGTAGCGCAGCGGCTCGGTAATGTCGTAGAGCTCGGCGACGCAGGCGACGACCTCGGCGATGGCGTCGTCGAGGCTGGCCAGCGGGCGCTCCCGCGCCAGCACTTCGGCGACGGCCCGGCCGGCCTCGCCGTCGGCCTCGGGCAGGAAGCGCAGCAGCCGCGCGAGCGTGGTGGCGACGGCGTCGTCGGCGAGCTCGTCGAGGCCGGGGAAAACCTGCAGCGCCTGCTCGAAGCCGGCGACCCACGGCAGCAGGGTGTCGACGATCGGGTCGGTGGGCACGCTGGCCGGCACCTCGGCGCCGGCGGCATCGGCATCGGCTTCGGCGCCGGCTTCGATTTCGGCATCGGCCTCGCCTTCGGGCATCGGCTCCAGCAGGAAGGGGTCGAAACCGCCGAACTCGGCGATGGAGCGGTTGAGCGCGGCGTGCCGACGCAGGACGAGGGCACGGGCACGCAGCTGCTCCGGCTCCGGCTCGGCCGCACCCCAGCGGTGGCCACCGGCGTCGAAGACGAAGGGCATCCACTCCTCGGCCGGGATGAGGCTCGGCTGCACGATCACGCCGCACAGGTAGCCGTCGAGCATCACGGCGTCGAGCGGCTGCAGCGGCTCCGGGATATCGGCGAGCAGGCCGTCGAGCTCGGCGAACTCGGCGTCGCTCAGGTCCTGGGCGGCGGCGCCGACCGGCGGCCGCGACGGCGGCGCGGCGGAGTCGGGATTCACGTCAACGGGCGGGAGTGGCGGGCGACGCGGTCAGGCTTCCGCCAGCCGCGCCGCCAGGCGCTCGCGCACCGCCGGCAGCTCGGCCGGCAGCTTGTGCGCCAGCTGGCGGAACAGCTCGTCGTGCAGCGTCAGCTCGGCCGCCCAGCTCGCGGCGTCGACGCTGGTCACCTGCTCGTAGCGGTCGGAGCCGAAGTCGAGGCCGCTCCAGTCGAGGTCGTCGTAGGTCGGCGTCAGGCCGAACGGCGTGAGCTCGCCCTGCCCGCCGCCTTCGATGCGCTCGACGATCCACTTCAGCACGCGCATGTTCTCGCCGTAGCCGGGCCAGACGAACTGGCCGTCGGCGCCCTTCCTGAACCAGTTGACGCAGAAGATCTTCGGCAACGGCGCCTGCCCGCCTTCGAGCGCGGCCCCCAGGTCGAGCCAGTGACGGAAGTACTCGCTCATGTTGTAGCCGATGAAGGGCAACATGGCGAACGGATCGCGGCGCACGATGCCCTGGGCACCGGCGGCGGCAGCCGTGGTCTCCGAGCCCATGGTCGCGGCCATGTAGACGCCCTCGGTCCAGTCGCGCGACTCGGCCACGAGCGGCACCGTCGTCGACCGGCGGCCGCCGAAGATGAAGGCGTCGATCGGCACGCCGCCGGGCGAATCCCAGGCCTCGTCGAGCGCCGGGTTGTTGGTCGCGGCGACGGTAAAGCGGGCGTTCGGATGGGCCGCCTTGGCGCCGTTCTTCATGGCCAGGGCGGGGGTCCAGTCCTTGCCCTGCCAGTCGATGGCGTGGGCCGGCGGCGCGTCGGTCATGCCTTCCCACCAGACGTCGCCTTCGTCGGTCAGGGCGACGTTGGTGAAGATGGCGTCGTGGCCGATCGAGGCCATGCAGTTCGGGTTCGTCCGCTCGTTGGTGCCGGGCGCGACGCCGAAGTAGCCGGCCTCCGGGTTGATGGCATAGAGCCGGCCATCGGCGCCCGGCTTGATCCAGGCGATGTCGTCGCCGATCGTGGTGACGCGCCAGTCGCCGAGCGCCGGCGGCGGAATCAGCATCGCGAAGTTGGTCTTGCCGCAGGCGCTCGGGAAGGCCGCGGCAACGTGGTGCTTGCGGCCTTCGGGCGTGGTGACGCCGAGCACCAGCATGTGCTCGGCAAGCCAGCCGGGGTTGCCGGCGCCGTCGGCCGCGGCCCGGCCCATGACCGAGGCGATGCGCAGGGCGAAGCACTTCTTGCCGAGCAGGGCGTTGCCGCCGTAGCCGGAGCCGTAGCTCCAGATCTCCTGCGTGTCGGGGTAGTGGACGATGTACTTGGTCGTGTTGCACGGCCAGGCGACGTCGGCCTGGCCCGGCTCCAGCGGCGCGCCGACGGTGTGCATGCAGGGCACGAAGTGGCCGTCGCTGCCCAGCACCTCGAGCACCTTGCGCCCCATGCGGGTCATGATCTTCATGCTCGCCGCGACGTACGGGCTGTCGGTCAGCTCGACGCCGATGTGCGCGATGCCGGAGCCGAGCGGGCCCATGGAAAAGGGCACGACGTACATCGTGCGGCCGCGCATGCAGCCGCGAAACAGCGGCGGCGTGCCGTCGACCTCGCCCGTCTGGAGCAGGCGGCGCATCTCGGCCGGCGCCTTCCAGTTGTTGGTCGGGCCGGCGTCTTCCTCGCGCTCCGAGCAGATGAAGGTGCGGTCTTCGACCCGGGCGACGTCGCTCGGGCTGCTGCGTGCCAGAAAGCTGCGCGGCCGCAGCGTCGGGTCGAGCCGGATGAAGGTGCCGGCCTCGACCAGCTGGTCGCACAGGCGCTGGTATTCGGCGTCGCTGCCGTCGCACCAGACCACGTCTCGGGCACCGGTGAGGGCGGCCATCTCGGCGACCCAGGCAAGCAGCTTGCGGTGCCGCAGCTCGGGCGGCGCCTCCGCGGCCGGGCCGCGGGCAGGAACGGAATTCATCGGCAATCCAATCGTCGGTATCGGGAGGGCCGCCGCTCGCGGACGGCGGAACAACGGATATATAGCAAACCCTATGGCAATCGGGGCGCCGTTCGTGCGGCGAGAGTCTAGCCGCCGGGCCTTCGCTGCCCGCTCCGCACGGGCCTCCCCGCGATCACGGGGAGGCCCGCAATAATCGGCCGATGCTGCGCCGCCGCCTGTTCCTGACCGCCGCCGCGGTGTCGGCTTCGGCGTCCGCCTCGGCGGTGGTCGCGGCCCGGGTCGGCGCGCCGGGGAGCGGGCCGCTTCGCGTCGGCGCCGACCAGGCGTTGATCGATGCCGGGCTGGCCACGAGCCTGAAGCGCGGCTTCGGCGCCGACACCGGCATCGCCGTCAAGCTGATCGCCGGCCCCGCGCTCGCCATCCTCGATGCGGTGCAGAACGGCGAGATCGACGCCGCCCTGGCCAACGCCCCGGCCGCCGAGGCCGACCTCGAGCGCCAGGGCCTGGTCCACGACCGTCGCCCGATCGCCGCGGGCGAATTCATCCTGGTCGGGCCGGCGCCGCGGGCGCGCGGCCGGACGACGGCGACGGCGACGGCGACGACGGCGCCGGGCCGGAGCGGCACCGACCTGCTCGCCTCGATCCGCGACGTGGCCGCGAGCGGCGGTCCGGTGCTGTTCCTCTCCGCCGGCGACGGCTCCGGCGCCCACGTGGCCGAGCAAGCGCTCTGGCGCGCCGCCCGCATCGCGCCGGCCGCGCCGTGGTACGCCACCGTCGAGCCCGGCCGCGGCCTGATCGTCGAGGCGCGCCGCCGCGGCGCCTACGCGGTGGTCGAGCGCGGCGCCTGGGCTACCGGCGGCGGCGATCCGCTGTCGGTGATGGTCGCCGGCGACCCGGCGATGGTCGAGCAGGTGCACGCCATGCGCTCGTTCCGGGTCGCGCACCCGGCCGGCAAGATCTTCGTCGCCTGGATCGCCGGCGGGCGTGGCCGGGCCGTCGTCGCCGGCCACCGCGGCTACCAGGCGCCGCCGCGCTGAACCGCGTGCCGACGCTGCTGCACCTGAACGTCGCCCGCGCGACGCCGGTGGCCATCAACGGTCGCCGGGTCATGACGGGCATCGCCAAGCGTCCGGTCGAGGGCGCCCGGGCGGTGCTGCCGCTGGGCCTCGAAGGCGACGAGCAGGCCGACCTCTCGGTGCACGGCGGCCTGAGCAAGGCCGTCTACGCCTATCCGTTCGAGCACTACCCGTTCTGGCAGACGGTGCGCGCGCAGGCGGGCGTCTCGCTCTGGGACGAGCCGATGCCGCCGGGGGCGCTGGGCGAGAACCTCACGCTCTCCGGCCTGCTCGAGAGCGGGATGTGGATCGGCGACGTGCTGCGCTTCCCGCACTGCGCGCTGGCGATCAGCGAGCCGCGCACGCCGTGCTTCAAGTTGAACGCGGCGATGGGCTTCAAGCACGCCGGCAAGCTGATGGTGCAGAGCGCCTGGTGCGGCGCCTACCTGGCGGTGCGAGAGGCCGGCACGATCGAGGCCGGCCAGCACTTCGTGGTCGAGCCCGGCCCGCGCGAGGTCGGCATCACCGAGCTCTTCAAGGTGCGCACGCGCGGGATGGCCGTCTGATGCTGGCCTACCGACACGCCTTCCACGCCGGCAACCACGCCGACGTGCTCAAGCACGTGGTGCTCACGCTCGTGCTCGCGCACATGAACGCCAAGCCCAAGCCCTACCGCTTCGTCGACACCCACGCCGGCGCGGGCGGCTACTCGCTCGAGGGCCGTTACGCGCAGAAGAAGGGCGAGCACGAGAACGGCATCGGCCGCCTGTGGACCCGCGACGACCTGCCGCCGCCGATCGCCGACTACGTGGCGCTGCTGCGCCGCTTCAACCCGGACGGCGTGCTCGCCCAGTACCCCGGCTCGCCCGCCATCGCCCAGATGATGCTGCGCCCGCAGGACCAGCTGCGCGCCTTCGAGCTGCACCCGACCGAGCAGAAGATCCTGCGCGCGACGCTGGCCGGCGACCGCCAGGCGAGCGCCTACGACGGCGACGGCTTCCTCGGCCTCAAGTCGCAGCTGCCGCCGCCGCAGCGCCGGGCCGCCGTGCTCATCGACCCGAGCTACGAAGGCAACGGCGACTACGCCAGGGTCGTGGCCACCCTGCGCGACGCGCTGACCCGCTTCGCCGAGGGCGTCTACATCGTCTGGTACCCGCAGGTGAGCAAGGTCGAGGCGGCCGAGCTGCCACGCCGCCTGCAGGCGCTCGCCGCCGGCAGCTGGCTCCACGCCCGGCTGACCGTGCAGCAGCCCGACGCGCGGGGCTTCGGCCTGGCCGGCAGCGGCGTCTTCGTGCTGAACCCGCCGCACTCGCTGCACCAGGCGCTGGCCAGGACCTTGCCCTACCTCGTCGAGACGCTCGGCCAGTACGCCGGCGCGAACTTCGCGATGGACCGCGTCGCCGCCTGAGCTCAGCCGGTGGCCGCCTCGCACCCGAACCAGTTCGCCCTCCTCGGCCAGCGCCGCTTCGCTCCGTTCTTCTGGACCCAGTTCCTCGGCGCCGGCAACGACAACCTGTTCAAGTTCGCGCTGACGGTGCTGGTCACCTACCAGCTGCAGCTGGCGTGGCTGCCCGCCTCGTTCGCCGGGCTCGTGATCGGCGCGCTCTTCATCCTCCCCTTCCTGCTGTTCTCGGCAACGAGCGGCCAGCTCGCCGACAAGTTCGACAAGGCGCGGCTCATCCGGTTCGTGAAGTGGCTGGAGATCGCGGTCATGGCATTGGCGGGGTGGGGCTTCGTGACGGGCAACGTGGTCGTGCTGCTCGCCTGCGTGTTCCTGATGGGCCTGCACTCGACGCTGTTCGGGCCGGTCAAGTTCGCCTACCTGCCGCAGCACCTGAGCGAGCGCGAGCTCACCGGCGGCAACGGCATGGTCGAGATGGGCACCTTCGTCGCCATCCTGCTCGGCAACGTCGCCGGCGGGCTGCTGATCGCGGTGCCGCAGGTCGGTGGGCAGTACGTCGCGTTCGCCTGCGTCGCCGTCGCCGTGCTCGGCCGGCTCACGGCGCAGGCGGTGCCGGCGTCGCCCGCCACCGATCCCGGGCTCGTCATCAACTGGAACCCGGTCAGCGAAACGGTGCGCAACCTGAAGCTCGCGCACGCCAACCTGGTCGTCTTCCGTTCGCTTCTCGGCATCTCGTGGATGTGGTTCTTCGGCGCCGCCTTCCTCGCCCAGTTCCCGTCGTTCGCCAAAGACGTGCTGCACGGCGACGAGCAGGTCGCCTCGCTGCTGCTCGTGGTGTTTTCGATCGGCATCGGCGTCGGCTCGCTGCTCTGCGAGGTGCTGTCGCGCCGGCACGTCGAGATCGGCCTGGTGCCGCTCGGCGCCATCGGCATGAGCGTGTTCTCGGTCGATCTCTACTTCGCCTCGCGCGGCCTGCCGGCATCGGCCGGCTACACGCTGCCGGCGTTCCTGGCGCAGCCGGCGCACTGGCGGGTGATGGCCGACCTGGCGCTGCTTTCCCTTTTCGCCGGCCTCTACAGCGTGCCGATGTACGCGCTGATCCAGATGCGCTCGGCGCCGAGCCACCGGGCCCGGATCATCGCCGCCAACAACATCCTCAATGCGCTGTTCATGATCGCCAGCTCGGTCATCGTCGGCATGCTGCTCGCCGTCGGCCTGACGATCCCGCAGGTGTTCCTGGTCATCGCCGTGCTCAACGCGGTGGTGGCGTTCCACATCTTCATGCTGGTGCCGGAGTACCTGCTGCGCTTCGTCGCCTTCGTGGCGGCGCGGCTCGTCTACCGCTTCGAAGTGCGCGGCGACGAGCACATCCCGGCCACCGGCGCCGCCATCCTGGTCTGCAACCACGTGAGCTTCATCGACCCGGTGCTGCTGATGGCGGCGAGCCCGCGGCCGATCCGCTTCATCATGGA
>CAXSEJ010000029.1:0-17059 GCA_964236395.1 uncultured Rhizobacter sp. | reverse complement strand
CGTCGAACTTGTCGCCGCCGACGCGCACGCTGCCCTTGTAGACCATGCCGCCGAGCGAGATCACGCCGACCTCGGTGGTGCCACCACCGACGTCGACCACCATCGAGCCGCTTGCTTCGCTCACCGGCAGGCCGGCGCCGATCGCCGCGGCCATGGGCTCTTCGATCAGGTACACGTCGCTGGCGCCGGCGTTGAGCGCCGACTCTCGGATGGCGCGGCGCTCGACCTGGGTCGAGCCGCAGGGCACGCAGATGATGATGCGAGGGCTCGGCCTCAGGATGGACCGCGGATGGACCATCTTGATGAACTGCTTGAGCATCTGCTCCGTGACCGTGAAGTCGGCGATCACGCCGTCTTTCATCGGCCGGATGGCTTCGATGTTGCCCGGCACCTTGCCGAGCATCGCCTTGGCTTCGGTGCCAACGGCTTGGATCGTCTTCTTGCCGTTCGGGCCGCCTTCGTGGCGGATGGCGACGACCGAGGGTTCGTCGAGCACGATGCCCTTGCCGCGGACGTAGATCAACGTGTTGGCCGTGCCGAGGTCGATGGCCAGGTCCGTCGAAAAGTAGCGACGAAAGGATCCGAACATAAGGGAGAAGTGGTGGCGTCCCGCGGGGCTTCGAGCGACCTGATGAATGGGGTGACGCCGAGCCCTTCGCAGCGGCGACGAGGGCTGTGAATTAACCGAAGATAATACCCCATGCCTCCTGCGATGTCGCCCCGGAACAGGCCCCTTCTCCTCGGTAGACCTTCGCTTCGGCGACCTTCTTCGCCGCGATGGCCCTGACCCCTTTCGACGTGCGCCGGATCGCCGAGCTGGCCCGGCTCGACCTCGGCGACGATGAAGAAGCGCGGATGCTGACGCAGCTCAACGCCTTCTTTCGAATCGTCGAGCAGATGGGCGCGGTCGACACGCGCGGCGTCGAGCCGCTCTACACGCCGCTCGCCGCCCTGGCCGACGCCCACTTGCGCTTGCGCGACGATGTGGTCACCGAAGGCGACGAACGCGAAGCCAACCAGCGCAGTGCGCCGGCGGTGCAGGACGGGCTCTACCTCGTTCCCAGGGTGATCGAATGAGCGGCGAGCCGCACACCCTCGGCGTCGCCGAGCTCGGTGCCCGTCTGGCGGCGCGTGAGCTGTCGAGCGTCGAGGTCACGACGGACCTGCTCGGCCGTATCGCCGCCCACGACCGCCTCGGCACGATGCTCGAGGTCGCCCCGGAAAGCGCACTGGCCGAGGCGCGCGCTGCCGACGCTCGCCGGAGCGCCGGCGGCACCGGGCCCCTGCTCGGCGTGCCGCTGGCCCACAAGGACATCTTCGTCACGCGCGACCACGCGACGACCGCCGGCTCGCGCATGCTGGCCGGCTACCGCAGCCCCTTCGATGCCACCGTCGTGGCGCGCCTCGCCGGCGCCGGTGCGGTGACGCTCGGGAAGTGCAACTGCGACGAGTTCGCCATGGGCTCGAGCACCGAGAACTCCGCCTTCCACGCCACCCGCAACCCGTGGGACGAGAGCCGGGTGCCGGGCGGCTCGTCGGGCGGCTCGGCGGCGGCGGTCGCGGCACGGCTGATGCCGGCCGCCACCGGCACCGACACCGGCGGCTCGATCCGCCAGCCGGCGAGCTTTTGCGGCGTCACCGGCATCAAGCCGACCTACGGCGTGTGCTCGCGCTACGGCATGATCGCCTTCGCCTCCAGCCTCGACCAGGCCGGGCCGCTCGCGCGCAGCGCCGAAGACTGCGCCGTGCTGCTCGGCGCCATGAGCGGCTTCGACGAGCGCGATTCCACCAGCGCCAACCGGCCGGCCGAGGACTACCTCGCCGCCCTGTCCCGGCAGCGCGACGGCGCCAGCGCGGCGCGGCCGCTGCACGGCCTGCGCGTCGGGCTGCCGCGCGAGTTCTTTCCCGCTGCCCTCGCCAGCGACGTCGAAGGCGTCCTGCGCGCGGCCCTTGCCGAGCTCGAACGGCTGGGCGCCCGCCTTGTCGACGTGAGCCTGCCGCGCACCGAGCTGTCGATTCCGGTGTACTACCTGATCGCGCCGGCCGAGGCGTCGTCCAACCTGTCGCGCTTCGACGGCGTGCGCTACGGCCACCGCACGGACGAGGCCGTCGACCTGGCCGGGCTTTACAAGCAAAGCCGCAGCGAAGGCTTCGGCGCCGAGGTGAAGCGCCGGATCATGATCGGCACCTACGTGCTCTCGCACGGCTACTACGACGCCTACTACCTGCAGGCGCAGAAGCTGCGCCGCATGATCGCCGACGACTTCCAGACCTGCTTTCGGGCGTGCGACGTCATCGCCGGGCCGGTGGCACCGACCGTCGCGTGGAAGCTGGGTGCGCAGAGCGACGACCCCGTCGCCAACTACCTGGCCGACATCTTCACGCTGCCGGCCAGCCTGGCCGGGCTGCCCGGCATGAGCGTGCCGGCGGGCTTCGGAGCGGGCCTGCCCGTGGGCCTCCAGTTGATCGGCAACTACTTTGCCGAAGGCACGCTTCTGCATGCGGCGCATGCCTTTCAGCAGGCGACAGACTGGCACGCGAGGGCGCCATGAGCGCGGTCGCCCTCATTCGCGGCTACGAGGTCGTGATCGGCATCGAGACGCACACCCAGCTCTCGACCGTCTCGAAGATCTTCAGCGGCTCGTCGGTCGCGTTCGGCGCCGAGCCGAACACGCAGGCGTCGGCGGTCGACCTGGCCTTGCCTGGCACCTTGCCGGTGGCCAACCGCGGCGCCGTCGAGCGGGCCATCCGCTTCGGCCTGGCGGTCGGCGCGAGGGTCGCGCCGGTGTCGATCTTCGCGCGCAAGAACTACTTCTATCCCGACCTGCCCAAGGGCTACCAGATCAGCCAGTACGAGACGCCGGTGGTGCAGGGCGGCTCGATCGAGTTCTTCGTCGGCGAGGCGCCGCACCGCGTCAACCTCACTCGGGCGCACCTCGAGGAAGACGCCGGCAAGTCGATCCACGGCATCGAGCCGGCCGAGGCCGGGCGCTTTCGCGGCGACTGCTCCGGCATCGACCTCAACCGCGCCGGCACGCCGCTGCTCGAGATCGTGACCGAGCCCGACATGCGCTCGAGTGCCGAGGCGGTGGAGTACGCGCGGGCGCTGCACACGCTGGTGGTGTGGCTCGGGATCTGCGACGGCAACATGCAAGAAGGCAGCTTCCGCTGCGACGCCAACGTCTCCGTGCGCCGGCCCGGCGCGCCGTTCGGCACCCGGCGCGAAATCAAGAACCTGAACAGCTTTCGATTCATGCAGCAGGCGATCGACTACGAGGTGCAGTGGCAGATCGACCTGCTCGAAGACGGCGGCACGGTGCGCCAGGCGACGGTGCTGTTCGATCCCGAGCACGGCGAGACCCGGGCGATGCGCTCGAAGGAAGACGCGCACGACTACCGCTATTTTCCCGATCCCGACCTGCCGCCCCTGGCGATCTCGCCCGAATGGATCGAGCGCATTCGTTCAAGCCTGCCGGAGCTGCCGCGCGACCTGGCCACGCGCTATCAAAGCGAGCACTCGCTCAGCGCCTATGACGCACGTGCGATGACGCAGAGCAAGGCGACTGCCACGTACTTCGAGGCGGTCTTGGCGGCGGGTGCGCCCGCCAAGCCGGCCGCGAACTGGATCATGGGCGAGGTGTCGCGCCGCCTCCACGCCGCCGGCTCCGACGCCAACCCGGTGCCGCCGCAAGCGCTCGGCAAGCTGCTCGCGCGCATCGCCGACCAGACACTCTCCAACGCGGCGGCGCGCCAGCTGTTCGACGTGCTGTGGCAAGACGGCAGCCAGGACGTCGACGCGTTGATCGAGACCCGCGGGCTGCGTCAGGTGACGGACACCGGCGCGCTGGAGCGCATCGTCGATGCGGTGATCGCAGCCCACGGTCGCTCGGTGGCGGAGTTCCGCGCCGGCAAGGACAAGGCGTTCAATGCGCTCGTCGGCCAGGCGATGAAGGCGAGTCAGGGCAAGGCCGACCCGGCGGCGATCGGCCAACTGCTGCGCGACAAGCTCGGCTGAGCGGCTGCGGCCGGCCGCACGTTCACGGCGAGGAGCGCCTTCCGTCGACGACGGTCGGCGCGATGCCGGGCAGCGGCCCCAGCGAGCCGGCCGGCGTGCCGGCCCAGAGCTTTCGCAGTCGGGCGAGTTCGGCGTCGTACAGGGCGCTGATACGAACGACCTCGGCCTGCTGGTTGACCACCAGCGCCTTCTGCGCTGCGAGCGACGCGTCGTTCGCGTCGAGGGCGAGCTTGAGCTTGGAGGGCAGCGGCTTCTTGTCGTAGAACTCGGCCTCGTCGAGCAGCGGCTTGCGGTCGGCGAGAAGCTCCTTCATGCGCGCTTCGGAATTGCGCACGGCGATGCGGACGTTGTCGAGCGCCTTCTCGCGTGCCCTCTGGTGTGCCGCTTCGTCGGGGAAGCGCGCGGTCAGGTTGCGGTCGCGCCGGATCGCGTCGTTGCGCTGCACGCGCTGCGCGTCGGCCTCGCGCGCCCGGGTCTCGCTGGCGGCTCGCTCGTCGTCGGTCTGCGTCGGCGTGACGATCCGGTTGAGCGAGCCGTCGCCGTTCAGCACGCGCTGGTCGACGCCCGCGCACTCGGGGACCGGCCGGTCGCTGGTGAGCTTCTTGCCGTTGCTCACGCAGGTGTAGATAGGCGGGCGCGCCAACGCCGGGGACTGCGCCCGGGCCGTGCTCGCCGAAAGGCCCAGGCTCAGGCCCAGGCCGAGCAGCAGCGCCACCGCGGGCAGCCACGCCGCGCCGCACCGCGGCCTACGCGCCATACCGCTCGCGGTAGCGCTGGACCGCTTCGGTGTGGGCAGCGAGCGAGGGATCGGCATCGGAAGCGAGGTAGTCCAGCAGGTCGGCGAGCGTGGCGATGGCGATGACGGGCAGGCCGAAATCGAGCTCGAAGTCTTCAACGGCCGAACGGGCAGAAAGGTTGTCGTCTCCGCTGCCACCACGCTCTTTTCGGTCGAGCGCGATGAGGACGGCCACCGGCTCGGCTCCTTCGCGGCGAAGCAGCTCCACCGACTCGCGCTTGGAGGCGCCATCGGTGATCACATCATCGACGATCACCGTTCGGCCCCGCAAGCGCGCGCCGACCACGACGCCGCCCTCGCCGTGATCTTTTGCTTCCTTGCGGTTGTAGGCGAAGGGCAGTGCCCGGCCGCGCGTGGCGAAGGCGATGGCGACCGCTGCCGCGAGCGTGATGCCCTTGTAGGCCGGGCCGAACAGGGCGTCGAATCCGAGCCCCGAGGCGAGCAGACGGCGGGCATAGAATTCGCCGAGGCGCATCAGCTTGGCGCCGTCGTCGAACAGGCCCGCGTTGAAGAAGTACGGCGACAGCCGCCCCGCCTTGGTCTTGAATTCGCCGAACCTCAGCACGCCCGACTCGACCGCGAACTGCACGAACTCGCGCGCGAGCGTCTTGTCGTTCGGGGGCTGGGTCATCGGGAAGTGGCCGTGTTCCGCCTCGTTTCGCTCAACCTGAACGGCATTCGCTCGGCCGCCGCGAAGGGCTTCGACGTCTGGGCCGAAGGGGTGGGCGCCGATTGTATGGGCGTGCAGGAGCTCAAATGCCAGGCCGACACGGTGGCCGGCCGCTTCGACATCGTCGCCGGCATGAAGGGCAGCTTCCACTTCGCCGAGAAGAAGGGCTACTCCGGTGTCGCCCTTTACAGCCGCAAGCGCCCGAGCGCCGTCCGGCCGGGTTTCGGCGACGCCGAGTTCGACGCCGAGGGCCGCTACGTCGAGGCGCGATTCGATCGCGCCGGCCGCCGCGGCATGCCGCGCCTGAGCATCGTGAGCTGCTACTTTCCGAGCGGCTCGTCGGGCGAGCACCGGCAGGCGGCCAAGTTCCGCTTCCTCGACCGGATGGGCCCCTACCTGCACGTGCTGGCGCAAGAGCGCGAGGTCATCCTCGTCGGCGACATCAACATCGCCCACAAGGAAATCGATCTCAAGAACTGGAAGGGCAACCGCAAGAACAGCGGCTTCCTGCCCGAGGAGCGCGCCTGGATGACGCGGCTGTTCGAGGAGCTCGGCTTCGTCGACGTGTTCCGCACGCTGAACCCGCACCCCGAGCAGTACACCTGGTGGAGCAACCGCGGTCAGGCGCGGGCCAGGAACGTCGGCTGGCGGCTCGACTATCACCTGGCCACGCCGGGTGTCGCCTCGCTGGCGATGCACGAGCACATCTACCTCGAGCAGCGCTTCAGCGACCACGCGCCGCTCGTCATCGACTACGACTTCAATTTATAGGAGTACCCATGGACCTCGAAACGATCGAAATCGAGACCGGGCCGAAGCCCGGTGCCAGCATCGTCGTGCTGCACGGCCTCGGCGCCGACGGCAACGACTTCGTGCCGGTGGCCAGGGAGCTCGACCTCGCCGGCTGCGGGCCGGTGCGCTTCGTCTTCCCGCACGGGCCGACGCGGCCGGTGACGATCAACGGCGGCTACGTGATGCGCGCCTGGTACGACATCCTCGGCCTCGACTCGCATGCGCAGCGTGAAGACGAAGCCGGCCTGCGCGAATCGCAGGCGCTTGTCGAGGCGTTGCTCGCCAAGGAGAAGCAGCGCGGCGTGCCGGCCGGGCGCATCGTGCTCGCCGGCTTCAGCCAGGGCTGCGCCATGACGCTGATGACCGGCCTGCGCCACGACGAGCGGCTGGCCGGCCTGGTCGGCCTGTCGGGCTACCTGCCGCTCGCCGCCAAGGCCGAAGCGGAGCGCCATGCGGCCAATCGCGACGTGCCGATCTTCCTGGCGCACGGCAGCAGCGACCCGGTGATCCCGATGATTCGCGCCCGGCAGTCGCGCGACGCGCTCATGGCGCTCGGCCATCCGGTCGAGTGGCACGAGTACCCGATGCCGCATTCGGTGTGCGCCGAAGAGATCGGGCACCTCGGCACGTGGCTGCGGCGCACGCTGGCCGGCCCGCCGCGCGGCTGAGTGCCCGATTGTCATGACCGCCCTGCCGACGCCCGAGCCGGAGCGCCGGCGGGGCTCCCCACTTGTGCGGATTCAGCGCGGCGGCGCGGTCATAGCCGAGCGTCGGCGAGGTCGTCGATCGGCTGCCGCAGCAGCACCAGCAGCGCCAGCGCCGGCAGCGCCGCGAGCGTCGAGACGACGAAGAACGTCGGCCAGCCGATCGAGAGCACCAGCACCCCGGCCAGCGGCCCGACCCAGACCCGCCCGACCGAGGCGAAGGCGCTGAGCAGCGCGAACTGGGTGGCGCTGAAGCGGCGGCTGCACAGGCTCATCAGGAACGCGACGAACGCGGCCGTGCCCATGCCGCCGGAGACGTTCTCGGCGGCGATGACGAGGAGCAGGCCGCCGTCGACCGGCGTCGCCGCGGCGAGCTTGACGAAGCCCCAGTCGAAGGCCGGGATCACGAGGCCCGGCAGCACGCCACGGCCGTTGACGGCGAGCCACCAGAAGCCGACGTTGCTCGCCATCTGCAGCAGGCCGAACAGGAACAGCGAGCGCCACAGGCCCAGGCGCAGCATGAGCGCGCCGCCGACGATGGCGCCGCCGATGGTCAGCCACAGGCCGATCACCTTGTTGACCACGCCGACCTCGGCCGGGCCGTAGTGCATGCCCTGGAGCAGGAAGGGCGTCATGAGCGAGCCGGCGAACGCGTCGCCCAGCTTGTAGAGCACGATGAAGGCGAGGAACGCGGCGGCGCCGGGCTGGGCGAAGTAGTTGCTCAAGCCGCCGAGCAGTGTCTCGAAACGGGCCGCGCGCGCCGCCCAGGCGGCCAGCGGCAGGGTGATGGCGACGCCGCAGAGCAGCACCGCCAGGTCGAGCCAGCGGCGTGACAGGTCGGTGGTCGCCAGACCGGCGACGAGCGGGCGAACGCCGAAGTCGGTGACCGCGTAGCCCACCGCCACGGCGGCGACGACGGCGAGGAAGCCCGTCAGGTCGTTGCCCGGCGCGCTCGCCGGCGCGGCCGCCGCGGGCACGCGCGGCAGCAAGGTCGCCGAGACCACCGCGGCGCCGGCCATGAGCATCGCCATCACGCGGTAGACCTCGGGCCACGACCAGCCGCCGCCCTGCGCCGGGTCGACCCAGATCAGGGTGATGCCGCCCGAGACCACCATCGCCAGCCGGTAGCCGACGACGTTCAGCGAGGAGCCGAGGCCGCGCTCGTCGGCGGCGAGCAGGTCGACCTTGTAGGCGTCGGAGACGACGTCCTGCGAAGCAGAGAGGAAGGCGACAAGGCCGGCGAGCAGCGCGAACGCCTGGATCGCGCCGGCCGGCGGCACAGCCGCCATCCACCAGAGCGCGCCGGCGACGCCGAGCTGCGTCAGCACCAGCCAGCCGCGCCGGCGGCCGAGCCACGGCGGCTCGAAGCGGTCCATCAACGGCGCCCAGAGGAACTTGAAGGTGTAGGGCAGGCCGACCAGCGTGAGGAAGCCGATCGTCGCCAGCCCCACGCCCTCGGCGCCGAGCCAGGCCTGCATCGCCTGGCCGGTGAGGGCGAGCGGCAGCCCGGAAGCGAAGCCGAGGACGGTGACGGCGGCGAGCCGGTGCCAGGCGGCCCGGTCGAGGCGCGCGGCGTTCGCGCGTCGGGCCAGCGTCATGCGGTCATTCTAGGGAGCGCCCCGGCGCGAGCCGCGACGCGACCGACAATGCCGCCATGGTTGCCCCGACGCGCGCGCGAGCGCCGGCCTTCGCGAGCGAGGACTTCCGCGCCGCGCTGGCCATGTTCGCCACCGGCGTCACCATCGTCACGGCGCGCGACGCAGAAGGCACACCGATCGGCCTGACCGCGAACTCGTTCAATTCGGTCTCGATCGAGCCGCCGCTGGTGCTCTGGAGCCTCTCGCGCCAGGCCGGCTCGATGCCGGCCTTCGCGCGCGGCTCGCACTACGCCGTGCACATCCTCGCTGCCGACCAGCACGCGCTCGCCCAGCGCTTCGCCAGCAGGGCCATGGACCGCTTCGCCGGCGTCGCCTGGCGCACCGGCAGCGCCGGCGTGCCCCTGCTCGACGGCGCCGCCGCGGTGTTCGAGTGCTTCAACCGCAGCCGCTATGAAGAAGGCGATCACGTCATCTTCGTCGGCGAGGTCGAGCGCTGCGAGCGGCGCGCCGGCGCCCACCCGCTCATCTTCCACGGCGGCCGTTATTTCACGGAGCTGCCGCTGCGGCCACGCGTGTAGCGCTTGGTCAGCCCATCCGGCGATGGTCGAGGTCGCCGCGTCGGCACTCCGTCAGACCAGACCCCGGGCCCGCCGCTCAGCGTCGACTTCGATGTACTGCCAGATCTGGTTGCGAAAGAACGGCTGTCGATAGCCCGTGATCCAGGGCCGCGAGAAGTCGTTGAAGATGCGGTGCACGTGAATGCGATAGGGCATGTAGGCGGCGACGATTTCGCTCGCCTTCAGGAACAGCCCGGCCCGCTCCGGCCCGTTGGGCAGGTCGAGCAGGCGACGGTAGATGGCATCGAACTCCGGCCGCTTGAAGCGGGCCAGGTTGGCCTCGCCGAGCGACTCGCCGTACATCGTCTCCAGGTCGCTCTGGGCGTCGGGCTGGCTGGCGGTGCCGGCGAGAAACCACATCTGCAGCTTGCCGGCGCGCGAGGCCTTGTAGTTCTCCGGCCACTGAGCCGCCTCGAAGCGGATGCGCACGCCGACCGCCGTGAGGCTCTTCAACCAGTTCTCGTCGTACTGGCGGTTCGACTGCTGCGGCTCGGTCGACATCGTCAGCAGCAGCGGCGAGCCGTCGGGCCGTTCGCGCCAGCCGTCGCCGTTGCGGTCGACGTAGCCGTACATGTCGAGCAGCGCCTTGGCCCGCGCCGGGTCGTGGCTGCTCTGGTCGGTGCGAAAGGCCGGGTCGTAGCCGAAGGTGTGCGGTGACATCGGCGCCTGGGCGGGGACGGCATTGCCGCGCCGGATGAGGCGGATCTCCGCATCGATGTCGTAGGCCAGAGAGATGGCGCGGCGCAGCGCGACCTTGTCGGCGCCGTAGCCACCGACGACCGGATCCTCCATGTTGAAGTACGACATCGCCACGTCGGAGTTGACGAAGCGGCGCAGCGTGATGCCCTGCCGGGCCAGACCGGGCGCGATCTTGCCGTTGGGCGCACCGATGGCCGCCAGCTCGCCCGGCAGGCGCGCGAAGTCGGCCTGGCCGTTCAGAAAGGCGAGCCAGCGCGGCTGGCTTTCCTCGACCACCGAGATTTCGACGCCGTCGTTGAGCGGCAGGCGCCGGCCGTTGAAGCGCTTGGCCCAGGCCTGGCCGTCGATGTCGTCGGCAGCCGGCTCGCTCTGGTAGCGCACGTCGCGGTAGTTCGGGTTCTTCTCGAGCACGATGCGCGAGCTGCGCCGCCACGACTTCAGCCGGTACGGCCCGGTGCCGACCGGGTGCGCCATGATGTCGTCACCATAGGCTTCGACCACCTCGCGCGCCACCGTCGGGTAGTAGTTCGAGGCCAGCGTGGTGGCAAAGCGCGGCCGCGGCGCGGCCAGTCTGAACTGCACCGTGTAGCGGTCGAGCGCACGCACGCCTTCGACTTCGCTGTCGTAGTCGAACGGCTTCATGCTTTTCAACGCCCGTTCGCGCAGCCCCTCGAGGCCGACGATTCCGTCTTCACCGAGCTGGCTGTAGACGGGGCTCTTGGTCCCCGGGTCGACGATGCGCTTGAAGGTGAAGACGACATCCGCGGCCACGAGCTCGCGCGGCTTGCCCTTGAACGCCGGGTCGTCGGCGAAGAGGATGCCGGGCTGCAGCCGCACGGTCCAGGTGCGGAAGTCGGCCGACACCTCGGGCAGCGCCGCCGCGGTGACGGGCACCAGCCGCACCGGCACCGCGAGCGGGTCGTAGCCGAGCAGCGACTCGAAGATGTGGGCGGTGACGCGGAGCGAGTACAGGTCGCCCACCTGGCCGGGGCTGAAGCCGGTTTCGGGCGCCTCGTACAGGATGCGCAGGATGTTGCCTCCAGCAGGCGCACCGGCCTGCGCCGCCACGGCCCCCCAGGACGTGGCGCTGCCCAGCAGGCCGGCCGCTGTGGCCGCGGCGCCAGCCGTGAAGCGTCGGCGGTCGTTGTCGTGGGTCATGTGAAAGCGCCCTGCCTGGCATCGGCATCGATATCGACGTATTGCCACCATTCCTGCCAGAACACGGTGCGCCGATAGCCGACGAGTTGCGGATAGGCCATGTCGGTGACGATGCGGCTGACCCGGAACTTGCACGGCATGTAGGCGATGGCCAGCCGCACCGCCTCGCCGAACAGCCTGGCGCGCTCGCTGCCGTCGGGGATCACCTGGAGCTGCCGGTACAGGGCGTCCATCGCCGGCAGCTTGAAGCGGCCGAGGTTCTGCCCGCCCATCTGGCCGCTGTCGTAGCGGGCGAAGGCACCGATGCTGTCGAAGCCGGCCGACTGCGAGCCCACGTTCCACATCGTGTACTTGCCCGAGCGCGCCGCCTTGAGGTTCTCGGGCCACTGGGCGTAGCGAAACGTGATGCGCACGCCGAGCGCGTCCATGTTCTTCTTGAACAGCTGCTCGATCTGGCGCTGCGTCTGGTCCGGCTGGGTCGAGAGCTCGAGCTCGAGCTTCGAGCCGTCCGGCCGCTCGCGCCAGCCGTCGCCGTCGCGGTCGACATAGCCGAAAGTGTCGAGCAAACCCTTGGCCCGCGCCGGGTCGTACTGGCCGAACTCGCTGTGAAAATCCTTCGAATAGGCGCTGGTGAAAGGCAGGACCGGCGACTCGGCGACGATCGCCTGGCCCTTCCTCAGGAGCTTGATCTCGCGCGGTGTGTCCATGCCCAGCCCGATCGCGCGGCGCAGCGCGATGTCGGCCGGCGCGTAGCCGCCGACCGCCGGGCTTTCCATGTTGAAGACCAGCTGTGTCGAGCCGGGCTCCACTTGGGCGTAGCCGCGAATGCCGCGCTTGGCGAGATGGGGCGCGACCTTGCCGCCCGGCATGGCGTTGGCGATGAAGTCGAAGGCGACCCGTTCCAGCAAATCGGCTTCGCCGTTGACGAACGACAGCCAGCGAGGCTGCTCCTCCTCGACGATGGAGATCTCGACCCGGTCGACCATCGGCAGGCGCCGGCCCTTGAAGCGGGCGAGCAGGGCCCGGCCTTCGGCGTCGTCGTCGGCCGGCTCGGCGTCGTAGAGCATCTCGCGAAATTCGGGGTTCTTCTCGAGCGCGATGAACGAGCTGCGCCGCCACTGCGCCAGGCGGAACGGTCCGGTGCCGACCGGGTGGGCGTCGGCCTGGTCACCGTAGAACTCGACCACTTCGCGGGCGACCGCGCCGTACAGGTCGCTGGCGGCGAGGTTCTCGAGATGGCGCGGCCGCGGCTCCTCCAGGCGGATGCGCAGCGTGTAGCGGTCGATCGCACGCAGGCCCTCGATCTCGGTGTCGTAGTCGAACGGCTTGTTCGCGCCCAGCGCCGCCTGGCGCAGCTCGTTCAGGCCGAGGTACTTGTCGCTCTCCAGGCCGCCCCAGGCCGGGCTCTTGTTGACCGGGTCGGCGAAGCGCTTCAACGAGTAGACGTAGTCCTGCGCGACGAGCTCGCGGCGCTTGCCCTTGAAGGCCGGGTCCGACGCGAAGAAGATGCCGGGCTTGATCCGGATCGTCCAGGTGCGAAAGCCGTCGGCGACCTCCGGATCGCCCGCCGCCGTCAGCGGCTTGATCTTCACCGGCCGGGCGAGGTGGTCGTACTTGAAGAGCGCCTCGAAGATGTGCGGCGTGACCGTGCGCGAGTAGATGTCGATGATCCTGGCCGGATCGAAGCTCGTTTCGGCGATCCGGAACGCGTAGCGCAGGACTCTCGGGCGCGCTCGCTGCGCCAGCGCCGGCGCCGGCAGCACGCCGGCAAGGGCGGCGCCGGCAATGACATCACGGCGCTTCATCGCAGGTGCTTCGCCTTGTCTTCGTTGTCGATGTCGATGTCGACGAACTTCCAGAACTCGCGCAGGAAGACGTTGCGGTGCATGCCCACCACCCACGGCTGGGCCAGGTCGGTGTAGATGCGGTGCACGTGCACCTTGTACGGCATGTAGGCCACCAGCAGTTCCTGCGCGCGCCGGATGAGCGCCAGGCGCTCCGGCCCGTCGGGCAGGCTCTTTTGCAGGTCGTAGAGGCGGTTGTATGCGGGCAGGTCGAAGCGGGCATGGTTGGCGAGGCCCTTGCTCGGACCATAGGCCAGGGTCAGGAAGTCGGAGGCGTCAGGACCGGCGCTTTGCCCCACGCCCCACATCATCAGCCGGCCGGCCCGCGAGGCCTTCAGGTTCTCCGGCCACTTGGCTGTCTTGAAGGCGATGCGGATGCCGACCGCGTCCATGTTCTTCTTCCACTGCTCGATCAGCTGGCGGCTCAGGTTGTCGGGCTGCGTCGCGTACTCGATGACCAGTGGCGCGCCGCCCGGCTGGTCGCGCCAGCCGTCGCCGTCGCGGTCGACGTAGCCGTAGGTGTCGAGCAGCGCCAGCGCCCGTGAGCGGCTGTACTCGCCCATCTCGCTGCGAAATCCGCTGTCGTAGCCCGAAGAGCCGGGGCCGATGATGCCGTTGCCGACGATGGCCTGGCCTCGCCGCACCTGGCGAATCTCTTCGTCGACGTTGACGGCGAGCGCGATGGCGCGGCGCAGCGCGACCTTCTCGGCGCTGTAGCCGCCGACGACGGGGTTCTCCATGGCGAAGTACGAGAGGGCGAGGTCGGAGCGCGCATAGCGCACGGCGTAGATG
Organism: uncultured Rhizobacter sp.; assembly: GCA_964236395.1. Taxonomy (GTDB): domain Bacteria; phylum Pseudomonadota; class Gammaproteobacteria; order Burkholderiales; family Burkholderiaceae_C; genus Schlegelella_A. The sequence continues at coordinate 3,374 of CAXSEJ010000029.1, read as the reverse complement.
CCGCGCCGGGCGAGGTCGGGGGCGATCCGGTTGCCGGGAATCGCGGCCAGGGTGAAGTCTTCGGGCACCTGCTCGAGGACATCCATCTCGGCATTGAGAAAGGCGAGCCAGCGCGGCTGCGCTTCCTCGATGATGCTGACCTCGACGCGGTCGATCATCGGCAGCTTCCTGCCCTTCAGGCGCGCCGCCGCGGCGACAGCGAGCGGGTCGTCGGCGGGCGCCTCCTCGTCGTAGAACTGGTCGCGAAAGCCGGGGTTCTTCTCCAGCACGATCAGCGAGCTGCGCTTCCAGCGCGCCAGCCGGAAGGGACCCGTGCCGACCGGGTGCTCCATGATGCGGTCGCCGTACTTCTCGACGACCTCGCGCGCCACCGCGCCGGCGAGCGAGGCATCGCTCAGGTGGTCTGCGAAGCGCGGGTTGGCATTCGCTAATCGGATCTGCAGCGTGTAGCGGTCGACGGCGCGCAGGCCGTCGATCTCGCGGTCGTAGTCGAACGGTTTGCCGGCGAGCGCCGCCTCGCGCAACTCGGCCAGGCCGAGGAAGCCGTCTTCCTCGATCTGCGAATAGTGCGGGCTCTTCAGGCGCGGATCGGCAAGGCGCTTCAGGCTGTAGACGTAGTCGGCGGCCGTCAGCTCGCGCGGCTTGCCCGCGAACGCCGGATCGTCGGCGAAGAAGACGCCGCGCTTGAGGCGGATGGTGAAGGTCTTGAAGTCGTCCGAGACCTCGGGCATCGCGAGCGCCGTGGACGGCCGCAGGCGCACCGGCCGGGCCAGGAATTCGTACTGGTACGGCGCCTCGAAGATGTTGGCGGCAATGGTGCGCGAGTACAGGTCGGAGATCTGCGCCGGATCGAACCCGGTCTCGGCGACCTTGAAGGCGTAGCGCAGCACCTTGGCGGCCGGCGCTGCAGCGGCCGGCGCCTGCGCGGCGGCCAGGGTCGTGGTGGCGAGCGCAGCAACGAAACACGCCAGGGCACGGAACATGTGCCGAGTCTACGGACAGCACCAGCCTTAGACTCTCGCCCTTGCCGCGCTGCGGCCATTTCAACGCGGACGCGCCCCTTCGCGAATGACGGCCTACCTCATCCGGCGCCTCTGGCAGATGATCCCGACGCTGCTCGGCGTCGTGCTCCTTGTCTTCTTTCTGTTCAAGGCCTTCGGCGGCGATCCGGCCGAAGTTCTCGCCGGCCTGAACGCCTCGCAGCAGACGGTCGACGCCATCCGCCAGCAGCTCGGCCTGAACCAGCCCTGGTACGTGCAGCTCGCCATCTACCTGAAGGGCATCGTCACCTTCGACTGGGGCCGCAGCTGGGCGACGAACGAGTCGGTGGCGCACCTGTTCGCGACCCGCCTGCCGGCCACGCTCACCGTCATGCTGCCCATCCTGATCCTCGACACCCTGCTCGCCCTGCCGATCGCGATGTGGGTCGCGTACCGGCGCGGCTCCCTCGGCGACCGCGCGCTCATGATCGGCAGCACGGTGGCGCTCTCGATCTCGTTCCTGGTCTACATCATCGTCGGCCAGTACGTGTTCGGCTTCCAGCTCGGCTGGTTCCCGGTGCAGGGCTGGAGCGACAGCCTCGTCACCAACCTGCTCACCTACGTGCCGCTGCCGGTGATGCTGGCGCTGCTCGTCGGCATCGCACCGCAGACGCGGCTGTACCGGACCTTCTTTCTCGACGAGCTCGGCCACGACTACGTGCGCACCGCACGCGCCAAGGGCATGACCGAGAACACGGTGCTGTTCCGGCACGTGCTCAGGAACGCGATGGTGCCGATCCTCACCAACATCGGCCTGGCGCTGCCGGGCATCTTCGTCGGCTCGTTCCTGATCGAGGTGTTCTTCTCGATCCCCGGCCTCGGCCGCGAAGTCATCCTCGCGGTCAACCGCAACGACTACCCGGTGATCCAGGCGCTCACCGTCTACCTCGCGGTGCTCACGATGGTGATCAACCTGGCCGTCGACGTGCTCTACAAGCTGGTCGATCCGCGCGTGGTCCTCAAGTGAGCGCTGTCCTGCCTGCTTCCACCTCGCCCGAGGGCGCGGTGCCGACACGATCCGAAGGCGTCTGGCATGCCGCCTGGCGGCGCCTGCGCAAAGACCGCCTCGGCATGCTCTCGGCGGCCATCGTCCTGGCCTTCATCCTCATGATCGTGCTGACCTCGACCCGCCTCGTCGCCTCGGGCTGGCAGCGCGAGGTCGGCGTGCCGAGCGCGCCGCCGACGTTCATGGGGCCTGCGCCGGCCGTCGAGAACAACGCCATCGCCACGCCCAGCGGCCCGCCGGTCGACATCTCGGCCGTCGACCCGCTGGCGCCGCGCTACCAGGAGTGGGCCGAGCGCGCCGCCAGGTACAAGACCGTCGAGCAGCCGAAGGCCGAGACGCTGCCGTTCGGCGCCGACCGCGTCGGCCGCGACGTGCTCGCCAAGGCGATGAAGGGCACGCAGACCTCGGTCTTCGTCGGCCTGATGGGCGCCCTGGTCGCCACCTTCATCGGCACCGTGCTCGGTGCCCTCGGCGGCTTCTTCGGCGGCAAGGTCGGCGACTTCCTCGAGTGGCTCTACAGCGTCTTCACGTCGATCCCCGACATCCTGCTGATCCTCTCCTTCGCGGTCATCTTCGGGCGCGGCATCGGCAGCGTGGCGATGATCCTGGCGCTCGTCGGCTGGACCGGCCTCTACCGCCAGGTGCGCGCCGAGTTCATCAAGCACTCGACGCGCGACTACGTGCGCTCGGCCGAGGCCATCGGCGCGAGCACCGCCTCGCGCATGTTCCGCCACATCCTGCCCAACGTCAGCCACGTCATCCTGGTGCGCATGTCGCTGCTCGTCGTCGGCTTCATCAAGTTCGAGGTGATCCTGTCGTACCTCGGCCTCGGCGTCGGCGTCGACGACGTGTCGTGGGGCACGATGCTCGCCGAGTCGCAGAGCGAGCTGATCCTCGGCTACTGGTGGCAGCTCGTCGCCGCGACCGTCTTCATGGCCGTCTTCGTGACCGCCTTCTCGCTCATGACCGACGCCCTGCGCGACGCGCTCGACCCGAAGCTGCGGGGCCTGGAGTGAGCACCCTGCTGTCTATCCAGGACTTGCGCGTGAGCTTTCGCGTCGGCCGCGAGAACGGCGTCGTGCAACGTGTCGAGGCGGTCAAGGGCGTGAGCTTCGACGTGCCGGAGAACACCACCGTCGCGCTCGTCGGCGAGTCGGGCTCGGGCAAGAGCGTCACGGCGATGTCGATCCTCAACCTGCTGCCCGACAACGCCGAGCGCTCGGGCGCGATCGCCTTTCGCGGTCGCGACCTGCTCCAGGCCGGTTTGCGTGACCTGCAGGCGCTGCGCGGGCGCGAGATCGCCTGCGTGTTCCAGGACCCGATGAGCT
>CAXSEJ010000028.1:15755-17086 GCA_964236395.1 uncultured Rhizobacter sp. | reverse complement strand
GTTGCGCTCAAGCTCGGCCTGGATCTTCAGGATGTGGCGATTGGTCAGCAGGCGGTCGGCCTGGACGGCTTCGAAGCCGATCTGCAGCGCGGCGCGGTAGCGCGCCACCTCCTTGGCGGCGACGCCGACCATGGCGCCCGGGTCGGTGGCGGTGCGGAAGAGCTCGTCGTGGGTGGTGACGATGTTCTCGATGGCCGAGCTGTCCTTAGCTTCCTGCAGGCCCAGGGTGCGGATCAGGATGTCCTGGTTCGGCATCGAGGCGGCCACGCCCTTCAGCTCGGCGAGCTGGCGGCTGGCGGCGGCCAGACGCTTGAGGATGTCGGGCCGCTCGAAGCGGGCCGGCTGCAAGTCGGTCAGGGGCGAGATCGTGGGAGGGAAGGCTCGGGACACGCTGGGGACATGTATAGGAAACGATCGATCACTATACAGGTGCGTGGCGACATGCATAGAGATCGGCCGGCTTCTTTCAGCGTTCGACGATGACGCGGTCGAGCCAGGCGCCCAGCGTGGCGGCGAATTCCGACTCCATCGTCCAAACGTCGGTGAACTCGGCGAAGGCCCAGCGCCCGTAGCTGCCAAGCCGGTTAACGCCTTCGACCCAGTAGACCTCCATCGCGTTGCGCTTGGCCTTGGCGTCCTCGCCGCGATAGCCCTTGATCTCGACGACGAGGTTGAGCAGATCGTCGTCGCCACGGCCGTCGTCGACGCGGACGATGAAATCGGGGCGGTAGCGGCGCAGATTGCCTTCGTGGTGATACGGCACCTCGAAGCTGAGGTTGTGGTTCTTCACGTAGGCGCGCACAAGCGGGTGCTCTTCGACGATGCGGCAGAACTCGCCTTCCCACTTGCTGTCGAGCACGACCCAGTTGATGTGGCAGCGATCGGCCGCGGTCTGCCAACGGTCGGTCTTGGTGGTGTTGAACGCGACGTTCGCGGTGCTGCCCGTCGGGTTGTACGGGTCGAGCATCGCCTCCACGAGTCGCTTCTCAGCGAGTCCGGCGCGCACGATGCCGGCGACGATGCGCTCGCAGGCTTCATCGGCGAGAGCCTTCCACATCAGCTGGGCCGGGAAGGTTCCGCCCTTGCAGACGAGGTGGCCCTCGTCGAGCCATTGCTTGACGCAGCGCTTGAGCTGGTTGAAGAGGTGCAGCTGCGGCGCCTCGCCGGGCTCGCGCCACTTCTCCATCACCAGGTGGCGGGTCAGCTCGAAGATCACCGTCGACTGGCGTACGTCGCCGGTGTGGGCAAGAGTGAGATCGACCTGCTCGCCGATGATGCCGCTGTTGCGCGTCTGGGCAGCGCCGACCTGCTCCGGCGACAATGTGTAGGTT
>CAXSEJ010000028.1:0-15745 GCA_964236395.1 uncultured Rhizobacter sp. | reverse complement strand
TGAAATGCGATCCGCAGGCAGCTGGACGCGATAGCCCTGAACCCGCGGGAACCGAATCTCGAGCGCGTCGCGATCAGGCCGCACTGCCATGACCCGCACCGTATCGCGAGGCGGCTGCGGTGGAGGGTCCACAACGTCCGCACTGAAGTCGAACGGAATACCGAGTACGTCGGCGTACTCGACGTCAAAGAGGCCGTCGTCGTTCAGCACGTAGCTTTGTCGGCGCAGCGCTCGGCCGATGACCTGCTCGCAGAGCAGTTGCGTGCCGAAGGCGCGGACGCCGAGGACGTGGGTGACGGTGTTGGTGTCCCAGCCTTCAGTGAGCATGCTCACGGAGACAACGCAGCGGATCGAGTCGCCGAGACGGCCCGGCTTGCCCACGGTGTTCATCACCTCCCGCAGCACGTCCTGGTCGGTCAGTTTCTCGCCGGCGTCGGCGCCTTCACGGGCCTTGATCTCGCGCTTGAACTGCTCGATCTCGTCGGCCGCTGCTGTCCGGAACTCGGGATCGAGTGCGTCGCCGGATTCGAGCTGTTCGCTGTCGATGAGCAGCGTTCGCGGGCGAGCATATGGGTTGCCGTGGTCGTCCTGATTGCGAAACAGCGCCAGCTGCCCTGCTTGCGGTGTGCCGTCTTCGCGAACATAGCCCGACACGTAGTCGTAAACGAGCTTGGACGCCGAGGTGTTGTTGCAGACGACGATGAAGCAAGGCGGCACGCCAATCTTTCGCTCGGCCCAGAGGTCGAAGGTCTTGGCGTAGTGGCCGTAGAGCGCTTCGAGCGCGGTGAGCAATGGCGTCGGAAGCTTGTGCGGATCGAGCCCGCCGGACTTGCCGCGACCCTTCTTCGGCATGTCCTTGCGGATGTGCTCCCAGAGGTTGCGGAACATCGGCATCCGGTCGGCCATGGTGTTGTCGGTGATCGGCACGCGCGGCAGCTTGACGATGCCGCACTCGATCGCATCCATGAGCGAAAAATCGGAGAGGGTCCAGGGGAAGAGGGTGCCCTCGTCGTAGCCAGACCCGCGCAGAAAAAACGGCGTCGCAGAGAGATCCATGACGCGTGAGACGCCGATCTTCTCGTTCACCGCCTCAATGCCGCTGATCCACATCCGTGCGGCTTCCCGGTTGCGCTTGACCTCTTCTTTGTCGTCGCCTGCGTCGTCTTTGGCTTTGACTTCCGTCTTCGCCGCGCCGACCTTTTCCCGGTAGCAGTGATGCGCCTCGTCGTTGATCACCATCACGTGCGGCATGGCCATGAGTTCTGGCATCACGCGCTGAAGCATCTGGCCCTTCGTCTCAAGCGTATCGGGCGCCTCGCCCGTGCGCCCCTGTAGCAGCTGGCGGCCGCCTTTGGAAAGGTCGGTGCGTTCACGCAGCTTGAACGCGTGGAAGTTGGTGACAACGATGACGGCCCGATTCAGGTCATCAACCATGTCGCTCGGGACCAACTCTCGATTTCGGTAGTAGCTCTCGGCGTCGTTCGGGAACAGGACACGCAGCCGGTCTCGAATCGTCAGGCCTGGCGCGACGACCAGAAACCCGCGCGTGAAGCGCTTGCTTCCCGGATGGCGCACGGCGTTGATCGTCTGCCAGGCAATGAGCATGGCCATGACCGTCGTCTTGCCGGCTCCGGTGGCGAGCTTCAAACCCAGGCGCGCGAGGCCCGGGTTGGCCTCGGCATTGGCGGCCTTCAGGTGCTCGAGGAACGCCTCAGCCTGCTTGCCCAGCTGCGGCGCCACTTCGATCAGCCAGATGGCTGTCTCGACGGCCTCGACCTGGCAGAAGAAGGGGCGGATCTCCGCAAACTCGTGCTGCCTCCAGTGCTTCAGGAGCCGGGCCGTTTCCGGCGTGACGCGCCAGGCCGATTCCGGCAACGCCCGCCACTTGTCGACTTCGGAACGGACGGCATTGATGACGGCGGTATGGCTGTACTGCTGATCCTCGGTCGAGCGTTCGTCCAGTAGCAGCGCCTTTTGCGATTTCGCCGTCTGTAGCTTCGCCGCTGGAATCGGCGTGACGAAATCGGCTCGCCTGCGCGTGTCGACGATGCGCTGCGTCGGCTGCCCGGTTTGCTTGTCGAGCTCCCAGTGACGCGCCGGATAGTCGTACGGGGAATTGAGGATCGGACGATCGAAGAACGGATTCGACATCGCGCGATTCTGGCTGCTCAACGAAGCATCGAACGAAGTTCTTCGAGCTCACGAGTCCTTCCCGGTGAGCCATCCGATGACAGTTTGAACAGATGATTGCGAGGTCAGCGAGCGAAGTCTCCTCGGGCCCCGCGCGCTCGGACGACGGGTTGAGGTGGTGCACTTCGCAGAATCCATCGCCACGTTCGCCATAGCGGCGGCGAAAGTCGAACTCGCAGACCTCGCAGGCCAGTGTTCCCGTCTTTGCCAGTGTGTCCGCCTTTTGGCGGCGACGAACCGCGTCGCGTTCGGCGAGAGGTGCCATGTGAAGCGTGCGCCGCCTCCGACTGCTGTGGGCCGGTCGACATCCGGCAGCGGCGGTACGCGATGACGCAGTGCGGTGGCGACCGCGGCCGCCGGCGTCGTGTACATCTTCGGGCAGCGCACAGAGTTGCACTCAGGAATTTCAGCGGCAAGTTCGTCGAGCGAGAACGGCTGACTAAGGACTTTAAAGTCGCCGAGCGATCCACGGTATTGACCGGCCTACGCGCCTTCAGTTGCCTTTGCCGGCGTTGACTTCAAGTTCCCGGTTGCAAAGATTCCCTCGCCGCGATGACAGACAACGACTTCGTCGCCGATCAGCGCATGTCCAACGTCGTCGCTGTGGGCGACGAGGTTGATTCGGCGCCAGCTCGGTCTAGACAGCTTCGCCCGTTCGATGATTCACAAATGATATTAGTAGTTATCATATGAAACGGTTTACCGTGCACCTATGCACCGGGCGCAGACCGTCTTCACCCACGCCCCTTCGGAGACATTTCATGGCCGATACAAAGATAGTATTTGTTGCTTTCGCCATCGAGGATGAGCGGCAGCGTGATTTCTTGAAGGGCCAGTCGCTGCACCCACGGGCACCTTTCGAATTCATCGACATGTCGGTCAAAGAGCCGTATAGCGAGGACTGGAAGGGAAAGGTCCGCACGCGCATCAAGCGCTCGCATGGCGTGATCGCGCTGGTGAGCAAGAACTCGCTCGGATCAAGTGGCCAGAAATGGGAGGTCCAGTGTGCGAAGGAAGAGGGTAAGCCGCTGCGAGGGATTTGGGCCTACAAGGACGATCGGACTTCCCTGCCTGGGGTGACCACGTACGAGTGGAGCGACAAGAACATCTCGGATTTCATCGATTCGTTGTAGCAACGTGCGAAAAGCGCTGGTCGTCGGAATCGACTTTTATCCGCACATCGGAGGGTTGAGCGGCTGCGTCCATGATGCCGGTGCTGTAGCCAACGTGCTTGCGCGCCACTCCGACGGGTCAGTCAACTTCGCTCAGCCGAAAGTCCTGGCCGGCAGTGGGCCCGCTAACACCGTGACGCGCGCTGAGTTGAAGGAAGCGATCCGCGAGCTCTTCAGCGGCGACAGCGACATTGCCCTTTTCTATTTGGCGGGGCACGGCTTTCTCGAGGACACGGGCGGCTTTCTCTGCACGAGTGAATCGACCACCGGTGACGAGGGGCTAGCCCTTCACGAGCTGATGGCCATCGCCAACGCATCGAATGCCACCAACAAGGTCATCATCCTCGACAGTTGTCATAGCGGCGCCATTGGATCGCGGCCGGGCTCAGGAGCCTTGGCCGAGATCAAGGAGGGGATGACACTTTTGTCCGCGTCAACCGCGGATCAATACTCAATGGAGGTCGATGGAGGCGGCGCAGGAGTGTTCACCACTCTGCTAGTCGACGCGCTAAGTGGTTCAGCTGCGAACTTGGTGGGCGAAATCACACCGGGCAGCGTCTACGCACACATTGACCAGTCGCTGGGGCCCTGGTCTCAACGGCCTGTCTTCAAGACTAACGTCAACTCTTTCGTTTCGCTACGTAGGGCGCAACCGCCGATATCGCTGGAGCAGCTGCAGGCGCTGGCGCGTCACTTCCCGACATCTGGGCATAGATTCAAGCTGGATCCGAGCTACGAGCCGGAGCGTCCGGCAATTCCTAACCCGAACAAGGTGGTTCCGCCACCAGATCCCGCAAAGACAGCAGTCTTCGCTGTTCTCCAGAACTACGTGAAGGTCAATCTTGTCCGACCCGTCGGTGCGCCGCACATGTGGCACGCCGCCATGGAGAGCAAATCTTGCGAGTTGACAGTACTCAGAGAGCACTACCGAAAGTTGGTGGCCGCCGGACTGATATGACCGAGGCCCCGATGCGAAAAGAGATGCTCGACAGGATACTGAACGACCTAGTGGACGAGCTCGCTGCGATAGAACATGAAAGATGGGCGCACTGGCAGCGATACATGCATGAGCACGGAAGCCGGCAGGCGGACGGCTCCTTGATCCTACCCGCAGAACTCGTAGCGCGATGGGATCGGCAGATAGCGGTGCCATATGCGGAGCTAGCGGATTCGGAAAAAGAAAGCGACCGCGAGCAGGTAGGTCGGTACCTTCCATTGATCGCCAAAAGACTGAGCGATGCCCTTCAGGAGTGACGTCGTCCTGTACGCCTCGAAAAGAACAAACGCGTACGGTCCAACACACTCCCAATTCGGCGCTGTGTGTTGCGATGACGAAGGAAACGCATGCGACTTCCGCAACTGTGCCGCGACCCGTTGGCCGCCGGTTTAGTCGGCAGAACGCCAATTGGATTCTGGCCTTCGGGACCATGTCCGGGTACCGGATGAGAGAGAGGTTTGCGCCTCGCGGTAACGCGCCGATTTGGTGTGTGTTCGCGTCGGCGGCCAGCGACGTGATGTAACGGCGGAGCTAAATCGATCTGTGGTGCAAGCGGGAGCAGAGCCAGCGAAGATGCCGGAAAGGTCGACGCGGTCGTGGCTGCCCGCAGCGCTCGCGTTGCTTGGCTCACCGGAGTCGTTTCAGTGTTTGGACCCCTCACGGGTGAGTTGTACTGGGAAGGGTACCTCTCAGCCTTCGGGCTCACGCCCCAGGAGTTTCCGGCTGTCCCATCGCACATCTCGAAGTTTGCATACCGGGTCATTCTCGAGTGGGCGAACTCGATCTTCGCTGAGATGTGGAGGTTGTCGCCTTATGTGCTCGGTGCGGTCGTGGTCGGCGTTCTTGTTCCGACGCTCTTCAAGCTGCCTTGGCTCAAGACGCGGGTGATATCTTTGTCCAGCAACGTCGGACACCATTACCGCCGCGAAAGCCTCGTCGGATTGTTGCTGCAAGCAACCGCCAAGTTGTCTCTGGCGTTGCTGTCGCTGCTGGTCGTCAGCTACTTCACGCTGATGCTGATCCTGCTGTTGGTAGCTCCCAATCAAGCCAAGACGCTGGGGCTTCGTGAGGGGGAGCGGCAAAAACAGATCTTCGCCGCGGCGGTGTCTGGCTCAACGGGTTGCGACGCGATCGAGGCCACCGGATTCGCCTTCGTGTGCCCGGCAGTGATCGTCTATGGGGACAAAAGTCTTGCGGTGCTCGACCGCCTCAAGGTCTACCGAATTCCCCGCGAGGGGACGAAGGTCAGTTCAACTTTACCGATCGGATCGAGTGCAAGCAGTGCGTCACGAGTGTCGCGGTGACCACTTCCGCGGCTCTACGATCGGCGGCTGGATGGGGTTTCGTGCCTACGGGAAAGGCCGTGGGTGGCGCAAGCGCACGACGACCTCTATCGATCAAAATAACTTGACGGCGAGCCCATAGCGCGGGCTTTGTTCCTGATAAATCCAAGAAACTAAGGCGATCATGTCAAGAGCTCCCTATAAGCTTCCCAGCGTGTTTGTAGGTTGCCCGTATGGAGGCAAGTTTCCGTTTCAACAGTTCCGGACCGCGTTAAACCGCCTTCCGTTCCGATGGTATTACGGCGATACCCATCTATCCACAAAGCATCTACTTGGAATTCTCACGACATACATAAAAGCTGTCGACTATTGCATATTCGATATTTCACTATGGAACTCTAACGTCGCATTGGAGTTGGGACTGGCCGAAGGGCTTGGGGTAGAGTACTACATTTTACTAAATCGCAAGCTATCAAAAGGGGTTCCCGCCGACATCCAAGGCCTACAGCGAATTGAGTATGAAAATACGGCAGGGCCTGGAGTAAGAGATCTCTTACCTAACGTCATAAAGTATCTCGTAAAAAACCATACTTATCCGAATAACATATATAATCGTTTGGATGCCGACAACCGAGAAACTAAGTTTTATTTAGCTCTGTCCATCCTGACCCATTTCCGCGACAATCGTTACCTCACCGCTTTAGATGTGACTCGGCTAACTCGTGGAACTTACCTAAGAAAAGAAGCAAAGGAAGAGATCCTAGACGTGCTTTTATCTCTAGATATAATTTCTGCATGGACGTCAAAGCGAGGAGCAGAAATTAAGAAGAATCTTTTTCCTGAACCTCTCAGAGTCGGGAAATAGTTAGCATTTTCTACGGGTGTACGCGAGTGGTTCTCCCATAAACTATATTGTTGGTCGGCCTAGGTTTAGGAGCGCCGTCACCAAGATGTCCCCACTGACTGCATAGCGCACTATTCATGTCCTTGCGCCCGAATTCCTCACCGCTTGAACCGCAGCGGACGGTCGTCGCGGCGCTCGCCGTATCTTTGATCCGATCGAAGGCAGGTTGCGCAACCAAGGTCACTACCGCGTTCTCTCCACGTCAAAGTCGACGCGTTGACCGGTACCAAGCCGAAGCTTCACAGCGAGTCAGAGGCTCATCGCCGTGTCAACCAAGTGTCAACCGCGTAGCGGGGAAATGCTTCCCTATTGCTGGCTGCTCGAGCTTAAGTCTTTGATTTGACTATCAATGAGTTCTTAACGCGGCCCCACTGCACGGACTCATAATCCTTTGGTCGTTGGTTCGATCCCAACACGGCCTACCAGTGGAATCCAAGACGACGCGTCAACGAGCGCGACCACTGCGCACCAGACCGTCCAGGGCCGGGCGGCTCGGCGGCTGAACGACGCTTGGCCTGGGCTTCAGCCCGTCAGGCGCAGCACCGTTTCGCGGGCGCGGCGGCCGAGTTCCGCGATGTCGATGCCGGGCAGCGCGCCGTCCTCGACGACGCGCCGTCCGCCGACGAGCAGCGCCTTCAGGTGCGCCGCGCCGCCGCTGGCCACCGGGCCGATCGCCGGGTCGTGCAGGCCGAAGTAGCGCGGGTCGCGGTCGATGTCGTAGATCGCGATGTCGGCCGCCTGGCCCACCGCCAGCGTGCCGACGGCCGAGAGGCCGAGCACGGCGGCGCCCCCGGCCGTGCCCCAGCGCACCACGTCTTCGATGCTCGCCGCCGCCGCGGCCTCGGCCTCGCCCCGGCCGCCGCGGTGCAGCGCGGTCGCCGCCTCGCCGGCGCGGGCGCGCTGCATGAGCCAGGCGGCGTGCGTCTCGGAGAGCATGTCGGCGGCTTCGTTGGAGGCGGCGCCGTCGACGCCGATCGAGACGGTGGCGCCGGCGTCTTCGAGCTCGCGCACCGGGGCGATGCCGCTGCCGAGCCGGCCATTGCTCTGCGGACAATGGGCGATGCCGGTGCCGGTGCCGCCGAGCAGGGCGATCTCGTCGGGGTCGAGCTTGACGAGGTGAGCGAACCAGACGTCGCGGCCGAGCCAGCCGACCGATTCGCAGAAGCGCACCGGCGACATGCCGTGCTGCGCCTTCACGAAGTCCTGGTAGTCGACCGTCTCCGACAGATGCGAGTGCAGGTGCAGCCCGGAACGGCGCGCGGCAGCGGCGCACTCGCGCAGCTCCTCGGGCCGCATGGAGTGCGGTGGCGTGGTCGGCGCCACGACGATGCGGCGCATGCCGTCGGGCGCCGGGTCGTGGAAGCGCGCGGCCAGGCGCTCGATGTCGGCGAGGAAGGCGTCGAGCGTCTCCGGCCGGGCCGCCGCCGGGATGACCGCGCCTTCCTTCGCCCGCGACAGCGTGCCGCCGCCGCGGCAGAGCGCGAAGCGCAGGCCGAGCGCCTCGGCCTCCTCGAACAACGCCGCCGAGGCGTCGAACGGCATGTTCGGAAAGTAGTGGTAGTTGTGGTCGGCCACGGTGGCGCAGCCCGAGAGCGCGAGCTCGACCAGGCCGATGCGCGCGGCCAGGCGGAACATGCCCTCGTCCATCGCCGGGCGCAGCCGCATCGGCGTCGCCGAGAGCCACGGCGTCAGGGTGGCATTGAGGCCCTGCGGGTCGCCCTTGAGCAGCGACTGGAACAGGTGGTGGTGCGTGTTGACCCAGGCCGGGTAGACGACGCAGCCCGAGGCGTCGATCCGCGCCTCGCCCGGCTCCGGCGCGAGGGCGCCGATGGCGGCGATGCGGCCGCCGCGGATGCGGATGTCGGGGCCGGCGTGACGGGCCGCCGCACCGCGCAGGCCGGTGATCATCGCCAGCGCGTTGCGCACCAGAAGGTCGTTCATGTCGTGGTTCCTGCGTCGGCGCGAATGGGGATGCGGCGGGCGCTCGTCGGCACCGAGCCGCGGTGCACCTCTTCCTCGCCGTGCGCCCGCAGCAGGTCGAGCAGCTGCTTCCTGATGACGAGGCCGGGCTTGTCGGAGGGCATGTGGAATTCGGCGCGGCGGGTCGTGTCGACGCAGGCATCGGCGTCGGTCGCTTCGAGGATGTCGCGGTCTTCGGCCGTGATGGCGGCGTCCCAGTCGATGAGCTCCCGGGTCGAGCACGCGGCCTCGCTGTCGTTGCGGTAGAGCCACTGCACCAGCAGCATGCGTTCGTCGTCGATCGGCGTCGCGCAGTTGTAGATGATGTGCTGCACGCCGCTCGCCGGGTAGGTGCAGCCGAAGCGCCGCGCGAATGGCAGAAAGTAGCGGTTGACGAGGTGGCGCTGCGTGATCGGCTCGGTGGTGCCGGTGACGCGGTGCCCCGGCGCCGGGTTGCGGATCGGCACCACGGTCTCGGCCTCGAAGCCGTAGCCGGTGACGCGGAACTCGTACGGCGCCGGCTTCGGCTGCTCGAGGATGCCGAAGTTCGCCTTGTGCACGTACGAGAAGTGCGAGTTGTCGAACGAGTTCTCCATCATGCGCAGCGGGCTCGTCTTCCACTCCTCGTGGAACTGGAAGATGCGCCGGTAGCCGGGCGCGCCGTCTTCGGCGAAGTCGGGGATCGGCTGCAGCGGGTCGTCGAGCGCGACCCAGGCGTAGCCGTACTTCTGCTGGCAGTGGTAGGCCGGCACGCGGGCGCCGGCGGGAATCTGCAGCTCGGGCGCCTGCGGGATGCGCACGCACGCGCCGGTGCAGTCGTAGGTCCAGCCGTGGTAGCCGCAGACGATGTGGTCGCCCTCGACGAAGCCCTTGGAGAGCCTGGCGGTGCGGTGGCAGCAGCGGTCGCGCACGGCGCAGGGAGAGCCGTCGGCGCGCTTCCACAGCACGATGTCTTCGCCGAGCAGGGTGAAGGGCTGCGGGCCGGCGTCGAGCGCCGTCATCGGCATCAGTGCATACCAGAAGCGGCGCAGCACGGGTTGCTTGGTGGTCAGCATGGCGCCGCCCCCTCGGCACGAGGGCGCTGCCAGCCGTGCACTTCGGTCTCGCCATGCGCGTGCAGGAGCTCGAGCAGGCGGCGCCGCATGATCATGCCGGGGCGGTCGCTCAGCATGTTCTGCTCGTCGCGGCGGGCGACGTCGAGCGGCGCGTCGGCGTTCACCGATTCGAGGATGGTCTTGTCTTCCATCACGACGCGCCGGTCCCAGTCGTTCAGCACTTCGGCCGGGCAGTCGGCCTCCGAGTCGTTCCGGTACAGCCACTGGATGAGGCGGATGCGGTGGTCGTCGATCGGCGTGGCGGCGGTGTAGAGGTTGTGGCGCAGGCCGTTCGGGTAGGCCAGGCCGAGCCGGCGCAGGAAGGGCAGGTGCCACTGGTTGTGGAAGTGGCGCGTCGTGGTCGGCGCGGTCGTGCCCGTGATGCGGTGTGACTCGGGCGGGTTGTTGATCGGCAGGATGGCCTCGGCCTCGAAGCCGTAGTCGGTCTCGCGCAGCTCGAAGAAGGTCGGCTTCGGCTGGTCGCCCTGGCCGAAGGTGCCCTTGTGCACGAAGGCGAAGTGGGCCGTGTCGAACGAGTTCTCCATCATGCGCAGGGCGCCGGTAGACCACGTCTCGTCCATCTGGTGGATGCGGCGATAGGCCGGGTCGCTCTCCTCGGCGGTGTCGAGCAGCGGCACCAGCGGGTCGTCGAGCGCGACCCAGGCGTAGCCGTACTTCTGCTGGCAGTGGTAGGCCGGCACGCGGGCGCCGGCGGGAATCTGCAGCTCGGGCGCCTGCGGGATGCGCACGCACGCGCCGGTGCAGTCGTAGGTCCAGCCGTGGTAGCCGCAGACGATGTGGTCGCCCTCGACGAAGCCCTTGGAGAGCCTGGCGGTGCGGTGGCAGCAGCGGTCGCGCACGGCGCAGGGAGAGCCGTCGGCGCGCTTCCACAGCACGATGTCTTCGCCGAGCAGGGTGAAGGGCTGCGGGCCGGCGTCGAGCGCCGTCATCGGCATCACGGCGTACCAGAAGCGGCGCAGCACGGGTTGGTGGGTGACGAGCATGGCGGGCGGCTCCGCGCTCAGGGCATGATCTTCAGGCCGTTCACGAACTGCAGCGTGTAGGCCTGCTGCCAGTTCGGGATCGGCTTGATCTGGCCGCTCGCGACCATGAGGTCGTAGGTGCTCTTCCAGCGCGCGTCGCTCATGGTGCCTATCCCTGAGCGCGCGGCGTCGCCGGCGCCGAGGAAGTCGATCTCGCGCATGCGCTTCACGCCGTAGGCGATGAGGTCGTCTTCCATCTTCGGGTTCTCCTGCTTGATGAGCGCGTTGCCCGGCGCCGGGTCGGCGAGGTAGCTCTTGTAGCCCTCGATCGTGGCCCGCACGAAGCGCTGCACCAGCTCCGGCTTCTCGCGCACCAGCTTCTGCGTCGTGACCATGGTGTTGCCGTAGGGCGGGTAGCCGTCGTCGGCGAACAGGAAGAACTTCACCTTCTGCCCGGCCTTTTCGGCGATGAAGGTCTCCGAGGTCGGGAAGCCCTGCTGGGCGATGGCGCGATCGGCGAAGAAGGGCTGCATGCTGAAGGTGTAGGGCCGCGCCTGCTCGTCCTTGAAGCCGTACTTCAGCTTCAGCCACGGCCACCAGGTGCTGCGCCCGCTGGTCGCGACGAGCACCGTCTTGTCCTTCAGGTCGGCGAGGCCGTTGACGTCGGTGTGCGTCACCATGCCCTGCGGCTCCTTCTGGAACAGCGCCGCGACGGTGACCAGCGGCACGCCCTGCTCGATGGCCGAGAGGGTCTGGAAGTCCTTGCCCATCACGAAGTCGGCCTGGCCGGCGGCGATGAGCTGCACCGCGTTGATCTGCGGCCCGCCCATCTTCACGGTCACGTCGAGGCCGTGCTTCCTGTAGATGCCGGTGGCGATGGCCTGGTAGTAGCCGCCGTGCTCGGCCTGCGCGTACCAGGAGGTGAGGATGGTGACCTTGTCCTGGGCCGCGGCGATCGCCGAGAACAGGATCACGGCGAGGGCCGGCAGGCCACGGCGGACGAGGCAATGCAGCAGCGGCTGCAGCGAAGGATGCTGGGCAAAGGTCACCGTCGGGCTCCGTTCATGTCGACAACACAAGCGCCACCGTGGCGCGCGCCGGGGGTCGGTCCGGCGCCAGAGCAATGACCCGTGGCCTCGGCCACTGCCTGCTTCTACTCCGGGCCGGCTTTCGCAAGCTTCATGCCGGCCGCGCAACGGGAGGTCTGCCGACCGGCAGGTAGACGGTCGCCTCCACTTCGACGAGCACCGCGTCGCCCGGCATGAAGCGGGCGACCTCGACGACCGTGCTCACCGGCGGCTCGCCGGGATAGAACAGGCCGCGCACCCGGTTGTAGAACGGGTAGTGGCGCAGGTCGCGGAAGTACTGCACCAGCTTGACCACGTCGGCCATGCCGCCACCGTGCTCGGCCGCGATCTGGCGGATGCGCTCCAGCACGAACCAGCTCTGCGCCACCGCCGGCGCTTCATAGTGGTCGACCGTCATCTGGCCGGTGACGTAGCCGAGGCCGCGCAGCGCCACGACTGCGTCGGCCGGCAGCTGCCCGTAGCGCTCGACGACGGTGCCGTGCGCGGGGTCGACGGCGACCACGCCGCTCACGAAAACGAAGTCGCCGGCGCGTCGGGCGGCGGCATAGCGGGCCATCGGCACGCCCATGCCGGCCTCCGGCGCCGCGCTCATGCAGCGACGGCCGGAAGCCCGGCGGCCCACGTGCGCACCTTGCCCGGGTTGAGCAGGTTGTGCGGGTCGAAGCGCCGTTTCGCGGCCAGCACCGCCTCCGGCAGCGCGCCGCCGGCCTTGCCGTCCTCGACGATGAAGACATGCGGGTCGTTGATGCGCACGCCTTCGTCGCGGTGCATCTGCATGATCTCCTGCAGCCGCCCCTCGGTGCTGAAGCGCACCAGCTGCAGCGCGGTGCAGGTCACGTCGCCATCGAGGTTGCGGATGAACTCGGCGTGCATCAGCACCTCGTCGCCGAGGAGCTGGCGCATGCGCCGCACCTGCTCGACGTGCCGACCCGGCACGAAGGCGCTCTGCAGGTAGGTGAGGCCCTTGTCGACGCGCAGCGCATGCAGCGTGGTGTGGTTCCAGGTGTATTCGAGCAGCGTGCGGTGGCTGGCCGCGACCTCGGCGGCGGTCTTGCGGTAGGTGACGGTGCCGCCGAAGCGCTGCACCAGCTCGTGCAGCGGCGCCTCGCTCGCCGGCGCGTAGGCGAGGATGACCGCGTCGCAGCCCTCGGGAAGATGCTCGCCGAGCTGCTTCAGGTGGTCGGGTACCGGCCGGGCGAGCAGGCACACCTCCTTCTTCACGATGCCGGGGCAGCGCGCCACCGCGTCGGCGAAGTCGAGCGCGGCGTCGAAGTCGGTGAAGGCGACGATGCCCTCGAGCCACTGGTGCACGGGCGCCAGGCCGAGCTCGACCTCGAGCACCAGGCCGTTGGTGCCCCACAGGTGGTGCAGCGCCAGCGCGTCGGGCCCGCGCTGCTCGACCGCCTTCGTCTCCTCCTCGCGCGTGAGCGCGCGCACGCCGAGGATGTTGCCGCGGGCGGCGAGCGGGCCGTAGTTGATCGAGCCGACGCCGCCGAAGCCGCCGCCGAACAGGCCGCCGAGGGTGGCGCTGCGGAAGGTCGACGGCACGCAGCGCAGTTCCTGGCCGCTCGGCCTGGCCGCCTTGTCGAAGTCCCAGAGGCGGATGCCGGCCTGCGCCCGGCCGGCGCCTTCTCGCGACCAGAGGAAGGCGGAGTAGCCGCTCATGTCGAGGACGACGCCGCCCTGCAGCGGCACGGCCTGGCCGTAGTTGCCGGTGCCGCTGCCGCGGATCGTGACCGGCAGGCGCAGCCGCGCGCATTCGGCGACGAGGCGGCGGATCTCGTCTTCGGTGCGCGGCCGCACGACGGCGTCGGCGCGCTTGTCGGCGAGCTGGCGCTTGAGCACCGGGCTGAACCAGGAGAAGTCTTGCGAGAGCCGGGCGATGCGGCTTGTGTCGCCGATCCAGTCGAGCTCGGGCAGAGCCGCCTGGAGCAGCTCGATCGGATGTGAAGGTGCGTTCATGTCGTCAGTCGCGGGAGAGCTCGCTCGCGTGCCACGAGCCGAGCGCGAGCTGCGTCAGCCAGGCCATGAGCGCGAACAGGCCGACGCCGGCGAGCGAGATCAGGAGCAGGGCGGCGAACATGCGCGGGATGTTGAGCTGGTAGCCGGCCATCAGGATCTGGTACGCCAGCCCCGTGCCCGAGCCGCCGGTGCCGGCGACGAACTCGGCCACCACCGCGCCGATCAGCGCCAGGCCGCTCGAGATGCGCAGGCCGCCGAAGAAGTAGGGCAGCGCGCTCGGGATGCGCAGGCGAAGCAGCGTCTGCAGGCGGCTGGCGCGGTTCAGCGCGAAGTAGCTCTGCAGGTCGGGGTCGATGCTGCGCAGGCCGAGCGTCGTGTTGGAGATGATCGGGAAGAGGGCCACCAGCCCCGCGCAGATGACGAGCGAGGCGGTCGGGTTCTTGACCCAGATGATGATGAGCGGCGCCACGGCGACGATCGGCGTCACCTGCAGCAGCACCGCGTAGGGGAAGAGCGCCGTCTCGATCTTGCGGCTCTGCACGAACACGAAGGAGATGAGCACGCCGACCAGCGTCGCCACCGCGAACGAAAGCAGCGTGATCTTCAGCGTGACCAGCAGCGAGAGGCCGAGCGACTGCCAGTCGGTGATCAGCGTCTGCACCATCAGCAGCGGCGAGGGCACGAGGTACGGTGGCAGCTTGAAGCCGACGACGAGCGCCTGCCACGTGCCGAGCACGACGACGGCGACGAGCGCCGGATAAAGCACGCGCTGGACCCGGGCCGAGGCCAGCGCGGCGCTCGCGCTCATGCGACGGCGCTCCCGGCCGCGCCGTCGAGGCTGGCGCGGAGCAGGCTGCGCTGCAACTGGCGCGCGTGCGCCGCGAAGCGCGGCGTCACCATGAACTCCGGTGTGCGCGGATACGGCTCGTCGATCACCAGCTCGTCGGTGATGCGGCCGGGCCGCGCCGCCATCATGACCACGCGCGTCGACAGGAACACCGCCTCGTGGATCGAGTGGGTGACGAAGACGACGGTCAGCCGCTTCGCGCGCCAGAGGGCGAGCAGGTCGGCGTCGAGCTTGTGGCGGGTGATCTCGTCGAGCGCGCCGAAGGGCTCGTCCATCAGCAGCAGGTTCGGCTGGACGACGAGGCTGCGCGCGATGGACACGCGCATCTGCATGCCGCCGGAGAGGTTGCGCGGCAAGGCGCGGGCGAAGTCGGCGAGGCCGACGAGCGCCAGCGCCTCGGCGACACGTGTCTCCGCTTCGGGCCGGGCGACGCCGGCGAGGTCGAGCGGCAGGCGCACGTTGGTCGCGACGTTGGCCCAGGGCATGAGCGTCGGCGACTGGAACACGAAGGCCAGCCGGCGCGCGGTCTCGTCGAGGGAGGCGACGGGCTTGCGCCAGAGCAGCAGCCGGCCGTCGCTGGGCTGGAGCAGGCCGGCGATCATCTTGAGCAGCGTGCTCTTGCCGCAGCCCGACGGGCCGAGCAGCGTGACGAACTCGCCTTCTTTGACGGTCAGCTCGACCGGCTGCAGCGCGACCGTGCCGTTCGGGTAGGTCTTGTGCGCCGACAGCACCTCGATGGCCGGCGTGCCGAAGCCCTCGACGGCACCGGCCAGCGCAGCCGCCGGCTCCCTCATCACGGCAGGACCTTCAGGTCCTTGACGTAGTCGAAGTTGAACGCCTGCGCCGGCGTCACCTTGGCCGGGTCGACCAACTTGTTGTCGACGAGGAAGGCGTAGCCCTGCTTGATCCGGTCGTCGGCCATGGTGCCGATGCCGTTCCTGCCGGCACCGCCGCCGCTGATGATCGCCATTTCCTTCAGCTTGGCGACGCTGTAGGCGAGCTGGTCGTCGGTCATGGCCGGGTTGTCCTTCTTGATCAAGGCGTTGCCCGGCGCCGGATCGGCGAGGTAGCTCTTCCAGCCTTCGATGCTGCCCTTCACGAAAGCCGCCACCGCCGCGCTGCGGGTCTTCACGGTGTCGTCCAGGCACGAGATCGTGGTGCCGTAAGACGGCCAGCCGGCGTCGGCGAGCAGGAAGGTGTTGGCCTTGACTCCGGCCTTCTGCACCGCGAACGGCTCGGAGGTGAGGTAGCCCTGCTGCACCGTGT
>CAXSEJ010000027.1:0-18103 GCA_964236395.1 uncultured Rhizobacter sp. | reverse complement strand
GTAGATCGCCTGCTGCATCGAGCGCAGCAGCATCGAGTGGATCTGCGCCGCGTCGGCGCGGTCCTTGGTGGCCGCCGCGATCACCTGGTACTCGGCCGGCTTCGGGTCGTCGCTGATCGAAAGGCCGAGCCCGAGCGCCTTCAGGTAGTTCTGCAGCAGGACCTTCTTCTCGGGCGTCGGGCCTTCGTGCACGCGGTAGAGCGCCGGGTGCTTGACACGCGCGATGAAGTCGGCCGAGCACACGTTGGCGGCCAGCATCGATTCCTCGATCAGCCGGTGAGCCTCGTTGCGCGTGCGTGGCACGATCTTCTCGATGTGGCCGTTGGCGTCGCAGACGATCTGCGTCTCGACGGTCTCGAAGTCGATCGCGCCGCGGCGCACGCGCGCCTTCAGCAACGCCCGGTACACGTCGTGAAGGTCGAGCAGGTGCGGCACGAGCGCGGTGCGCTTGGCCGCCTCCGGCCCGCGCGTGTTGGCGAGGATGGCCGCGACCTCGGTGTAGGTGAAGCGCGCCGCCGAGCGGATGACGCTTTGAAAGAACTGATATGCGAGCACTTCGCCATCGGCGTCGACGAGCATGTCGCAGACCATCGCCAGACGCTCCACCTCGGGGTTGAGCGAGCACAGGCCGTTCGAGAGCTTTTCCGGCAGCATGGGAATCACGCGGCGCGGGAAGTAGACCGAGGTCGCGCGCTCGTAGGCGTCGGCGTCGATCGGCTCGCCCGGAGCCACGTAGTGGCTCACGTCCGCGATCGCGACGATGAGGCGCCAGCCGTCGGGCGACTTGCCCTTGCCGGCGCTCTTGCCGACCTGTGCCGGCTCACAGTAGACGGCGTCGTCGAAATCGCGCGCGTCTTCGCCGTCGATGGTGACCAGCGCCACGTCGGTCAGGTCGACGCGGCCCTTGCGGTCGGCCGGCCGCACCACCGAAGGCAGCGCCTCGGCCTGGGTCAGGGCCGCCTCGGAGAACAGGTGCGGCACTTCGTACTTGCGCACCGCGATCTCGATCTCCATTCCGGGATCGTCGATCTCGCCGAGCACCTCCGTGACCCGGCCGACCGGCTGCGAGTGCATCGACGGCGGCTCCGTCAGCTCGATCGCGACGACCTGGCCCACCTTCGCGTCGGCGATGCCGTTGCGCGGCACGATGATGTCTTGGCCGTAGCGCTTGTCTTCCGGCGCGAGCAGCCAGATGCCGCTCTCGTGCAGCAGCCGGCCGATGATCGGCGCCGGGCGGCGCTCGAGAATCTCCAGGACGCGGCCCTCCGGCCGGCCCTTCTTGTCATAACGGACGACGCGCGCCCGGACGCGGTCGCGGTGCAGGACGCTCTTCATTTCCTGCGGCGAGAGGTAGAGGTCGGCCAGGGCGCCGTCGCGCACGAGAAAGCCGTGCCCGTCGCGGTGGCCTTGCACGGTGCCTTCCACTTCGGCGAGCAGTTCAGCGCCGGCCGATTCGGTCGGCCTGGATGGGGTTGGTTTGATGGTGATAGAGTCCGTCGTTGTTCTTGATGTGCCCGGGTGGCGGAATTGGTAGACGCACTAGTTTCAGGTACTAGCGGGTAACTCCGTGGGGGTTCGAGTCCCTTCCCGGGCACCAGGGAATGAACAGGAAATCGGGCCGGCAATCGCCGGCCCTTTTCTTTGGTGCATCAGATCTGGAATTTTCGCGCCAGCCCGGCGGGCCGCAGTTCGTCGTACTCCTCGAACGGCTGGTGGATCCACGGGCTCGTGGCCAGCAGTTCGACGTAGTAGTCGGGCGTGTAGCTCGAGGCGCCCTTGGTCCAGATCACGGCAGAGCGAAGCTCGCTGATCGACGGCATGCCGCGCAGCCGGTCGACCACTGCACGCAAGGTCACGCCGGAATCCGAGAGATCGTCGACGAGCAGCACGCGGCCCGCCAGTTCGCCCTTGGGCAGGGTGATGTACTTCGCGATGTCGAGCCGGCCCTGGATGGTGCCGGCGTCGGCACGGTACGAGCTCGTCGACATGATCGCCAGCGGTCGGTCGAACACCCTCGAAAGCACGTCGCCCGGCCGCATGCCGCCCCGTGCCAGGCAGAGGATCTGATCGAACTGCCAGCCGGAGGCGTCGATCTTCAGCGCCAGGCGCTCGATGAGCAGGTGGTACTCATCCCAGGACACGTAGAGGTGTTTGCCGTCGTCGGTCAGCATGCTCGGTCCTGATACGGGTGGCGCAGGAGGATGGTGTGGACGCGGTCGGGGCCGGTCGAGACCATGTCGATCGGCTTGCCGATGAAGCCCTGCACGCGCTCGAGGTAGCGGCGCGCGTTCAGCGGCAGCGCGCTCCACTCGGTGACGCCGAAAGTGCTCTCGCTCCAGCCGGGAAAGCTGTCGTAGACGGGCACGCAGGCGACGATGTCGTCGGCGTCGAGCGGCAGGATGTCGATGCGTCGCCCCAGCAGTTCGTAGCCGACACAGACCTTGATCTCGGCCAGGCCGTCGAGGACGTCGAGCTTGGTGATGCACAGGCCGGAGACGCCGTTGATGATCATCGACCGCTTGAGCGCCGCCGCGTCGAGCCAGCCGCAACGGCGCGCCCGCCCGGT
Source organism: uncultured Rhizobacter sp. (assembly GCA_964236395.1). Lineage (GTDB taxonomy): Bacteria > Pseudomonadota > Gammaproteobacteria > Burkholderiales > Burkholderiaceae_C > Schlegelella_A. The sequence continues at coordinate 15,537 of CAXSEJ010000027.1, read as the reverse complement.
GACGACACCGCGTTCCTTGCCCACCGTCGAAAGATGATGGCCGATCGTGCCGGCCTCGTCGATCGGCAGCTCGGTCGGGAACGGCCCGCCGCCGACGCGAGTGGTGTAGGCCTTGGTGATGCCGAGGATGTAGTCGAGCAGGTCGGGGCCGATGCCGGAGCCGGCCGAGGCGTTGCCGGCGACACAGTTGCTCGAGGTCACGAACGGGTAGGTGCCGTGATCGATGTCGAGCAGCGTGCCCTGGGCGCCTTCGAACAGGATGTTGTCGCCGGCCTGGCAGCGGTTGTAGAGCGCGTAGCCGACGTCGCCGATCATCGGCCGCATCTCTTCGCCCGCTTTCATGGCCATGTCGAAAATGGGCTCGAAGGCCAGCGCTTCAGCGTCGAGAAATCCTTCCAGCGCGAAGTTGTGCAGTGCCAGCAGCTCGCGCAGCTTCGAGGCGAAGCGGTCGGGGTGCTTGAGGTCTTGCACGCGCAGCGCCCGCCGCGCCACCTTGTCTTCGTAGGCCGGGCCGATGCCCTTGCCGGTGGTGCCGATCTTGCCGGCGCCGCTGGCCTCCCGCCGTTGCTCGCGCGCCTTGTCGACCGCGACGTGGAACGGGAGGATCAAGGGGCATGACTCGCTGATGCGAAGCCGCGACCGCACGTCGAGCCCCATCGCTTCGAGCCGGCCGATCTCGGCGAGCAGGTGCACCGGATCGACGACGACACCGTTGCCGATGAAGCAGGCCACGCCCTCGCGCATGATCCCCGAGGGAATCAGCTGCAGCGCCGTCTTCACGCCTCGAATCACGAGCGTGTGGCCGGCGTTGTGCCCACCCTGGAAGCGCACCACCGCCTGGGCGTGGTCGGTCAGCCAGTCGACGACCTTGCCCTTGCCCTCGTCGCCCCACTGGGTGCCGACGACGACCACGTTGCGGCCACGGCCGCCCTGCCCCGTGTTCATGAAGCGCTGGCCCGCGAACCGGCTCGGCGCCCGTCGTCAGGCTCGCCCGGCAGGACGGCGACCACGATTTCGCCGCGCGCGCGCCGCTCGCGCGTCGCCGCCCTCAGCGCCGGATCCTGGGACCAGGCCGTGCGCATCCGCTTCGGCGCTTCGGGGGGATCGGAGAGCATCGCCAGGTCCTTCACGTCGAGGCCGAAGCCGACCGCGGGCCGATTGCGCCCGAAGATCGCACCCACCTCGTCGTAGCGGCCGCCTCGGGCGAGCGCGTCGCTCGCGCCGCGGGCATAGACGGCAAAGCGGGCACCGCTGTAGTACGCGTAGCCGCTGGCCTCGGCGAGATCGAAGCTGACCTCGAGCTCGGAATGTGCCTCGCGGGCGTGTGCCGCCAGCGTGCGCAGTTCGGAGAGGGCCGCGATGATGGCCGGACGCGGCGGCAACACGCGTTCGGCTTCGACGAGCACCGAGGCGTCGCCATGGAGGTGCAGCAGCGCCATCAGCCCGTCGCGCCCTGCGGCCGGCAAGTCGCGAATCAGGCCGCGCAAGCCGGCAGCATCCTTGGCGGCGAGCGCCTCGTACACGAGCGCCAGGCGTTCGCCACTCACGGCGGCACCGGCCAACAGCGACCGGACGACGCGGGCATCGGCCAGATCGAGCACGACCGGGCCGATGCCGGCCACGCGCAGGCACTCGAGCGCCAGGTCCTGAACCTCCAGATCGGATTCCAGTCCGGCATGACCATAGATCTCGGCACCGAACTGCAGTGGCTCGCGCGTCGCACCGCTGCCCGTGGCACCGGTGTGAAGCACCGGTCCGCAGTAACACAGGCGCGTGACGCCGTCGCGGTTGAGCATGTGCGCATCGATCCGGGCGACCTGCGGCGTGCTGTCGGCACGCAGGCCGAGCGTGCGGCCGCTGAGCTGGTCGACCAGCTTGAAGGTCTGCAGGTCGAGCGCGTGGCCGGTGCCCGACAGGAGCGACTCGATGTGCTCGAGCAACGGCGGGATGACGAGTTCGAAGCCGAAGCCGGCCGCCGTGTCGAGCAGGCCGCGCCTCAGCGCCTCGATGTGGCGGGCCCGTGCGGGCAGGACATCGGCGATGTGCTCCGGCAAGAGCCAGGCAGAAGACATGCAGGAGCGCCGGGGTATTGAAAGCGAAATTGTACGGGGACCCATCGGGTGGTCGGCGCCGGTCAGCGCAAGAAGATCAGCAGCATGGCGCCGCCGCCGAGCACGCTGAGCATGCCGAGGAAGCGGATCTGGCCATCGCTCATCTGCAGCGCGCGCTCGAAGACGCGGCGCCATGACGAGGGGCTCAGGAAAGGCAGCAGGCCCTCGGCGAGGAGCACAAGCGCACAGGCGCCGAACGCCGCGTCCCAGAACCCGACCTCCGGCAACGCTACTTCCTGGACGACCCGTCGGTGCCGGAGCTGCGCATCGCCTTGAAGAAGTCGCTGCTCGGGTCGACCACCATCAGGTCGGTCTTGCTGCGAAAGGCCGCCCGATAGGCATCGAGGCTGCGGTAGAACTGCGCGAACTGTGGGTCCTTGCCGAACGACTCGGCGAAGATCGCCGAGGCCCTGGCGTCGCCTTCGCCCTTGACCTTCTGCGCATCGCGGTAGGCCTCGGCGACGATCACGTCGCGCTGGCGATCCGCGTCGGCGCGGATCTTCTCGCCCTCGGCCGCACCGGTCGAGCGCAGCTGGTTGGCGACCTGTTTTCGCTCCGACTGCATGCGGCTGTAGATCGACTCCGTGATGTTGCCGACGAAGTCGACGCGCTTGATGCGCACGTCGAGGATCTCGATGCCGAACGACTTGGCGTCGTCGCCGAGCCGGGTGCGCACGTCCTGCATCACCTTGTCGCGTTCGGTCGAGAGCACGCCGCCGACCGTGCGCTTGGTCACCTCCTCGTTGATCGCGGCATGCACGATGGGCGCGAGCCGCGCCTCGAGGTTGCGGATGTCGACACCGTTGTTGCGGATGAACTGGCGCGGGTCGTTGATGCGCCACTTCACCAGCCAGTCGATGACCAGACTCTTTTTCTCGGCGGTGAAGATCGGCCGCGTTTCAGGGCTGTCGAGCGTCTGGATGCGGCGATCGAGGAAGAGCACGTTCTGGAACGGCGGCGGCAGCTTCCACTTGAGGCCGGGCTCCTGCACCACTTCCTTGATCTGCCCGAATTCGTAGACCACGCCGACCTGGCGCTGGTCGACGATGAACAGGGTCGACGAGGCGAGCATGAGCAGCAGCAGGAAGCCGCCGACGATGAGACCAATGCGATTCATGGGGTGGCTCCTCAGCGCCCGTCGCGATCGCGATTGCGCTGGTTGTCGCGCGATCGAACGTCCACCGAGCCGGTCGCAGAGGCCGGCTCGGCCGCGGGCACCACCGGTGCCGGCGCCGCGGCCGGCCCGGCGGCGGCGGCTTGCTGCAGCAGGCGGTCGAGCGGCAGGTTGAGCAGGCTGGCGTTGTTGCGGGCGTCGATCATCACCTTCGTGATGTTGCTGTAGACCTCGCGCATGGTGTCGGTGTAGAGGCGGTCGCGCGTGACCTGCGGTGCCTTCTGGTACTCGACGAGCTGGCGGCCGAACCGATCCGCGTCGCCCTCGGCCTGGGCGATGACGCTCGACTTGTAGCCCTCTGCCTGCTCACGCAGGCGCGCCGAGGTGCCTTGCGCCTTGGGAATTTCGGAGCTGGCATAGGCCTGGCCTTCCTTCTTCAGCCGGTCACCGTCCTGGCCGGCCTTGAGGGTGTCTTCGAAAGCCGCCTGCACCTGCTCGGGCGGCTGCACGCTCTGCACGTTCACGTTGACGATGAGGATGCCCGTCTTCAGGCGGTCGAGCTGCATCTGCACCGACTGGCCGACCTGCGCAGCGATCGCATCGCGCTGCTCGTAGAGCACCGAATCGATCTTGCTCTTGCCGACGATTTCGCGCACCGCCGACTCCGCCGCCAGTGTCACCGCGGCCTCGGGATCGCGATTCTCGAACAGGAAGGCACGCGCATCCTTCAGGCGGTACTGCACCGTGAAGCGGATGTCGACGATGTTCTCGTCCTGCGTGAGCATCGAGGAGTCTCGAAGGCCGGTGGCCTGCGAGACCGAGCTGCGGCCGACCTCGGTCGATCGCAACTGCGTCACGCTCACCGTCTCGTGGGCCTGGAACGGGTAAGGAAAGCGCCACTGAAATCCGGCGTCGACCGTGTGGCTGTAGCGGCCGAACGCGGTGATGACCGCCTGCTGGCCTTCCTGCACGATGAACACGCCGCTGCCGAGCCAGATCAGCACCACGACTCCGGCAATCAGCGCAGCGCCGACGCCTGCACTGCGCATGCTGGGCTGGAAGTTGGGACCGCCACCTGCGCCGCCCGGATCGCCGGCGCCGTTGCCCCGCCGCGCGCCGCCCTTGCCGAACAGCCCGGTCAGCTTGCGGTTGAAGTCGCGCCACAGCTCGTCGAGATCGGGCGGGCCGTCGTTGCGACCGCCACCGGGGCTGTTCTGGCTGAGCGTCGCCCCGGCCGGACCGACGTTGCCGATCCACCCGACCGCATGGCGCCAGGCGCCGACGACGAGCCCGCGCGTCGCCGCGGCCGCCGCCGACCACCGTGAATCAGGCAGCGGGCGGTCGGTTGAAGGCGAAGGGGTCATGAATGAAGAGATGGTGAAAGGAGCGCGCCGGCGGTCAGGCGTGCGAATGATAGGTGCCTGTCCGGCCGGCCTCGTCGCTCGCTTCGGCAGGGGCGACGGCAGCTTGCTCGCCGGCCTGTCCGCCAGGTGAGGCCTCCGCAGGTGCATTCAAGCCGACACGGCCGCCGATGGCCAGGGCGATGGCTTCGCGCAGGTGGTCGAGCCCCTCGCCGGTCCGGGCGCTCACGAACACCCGGGGCTCGCTGCGTCCGGAGGGCAGCTCCACCGCGTCGCGCAAGATCCGCGGACGCTCGGTGTCGGCCAGCGCGTCGAGCTTGTTGAAGACGACGAGCTGCGGCACCGTGCCGGCGCCGATCTGCGTCAGCACCCGCTCGACCTCGGCCATCTGATCGGCCAGCTCGGCGCTGGCGCCGTCGACGACGTGCAGCAGCAGGTCGGCGTCGGCGGCTTCACGCAAGGTCGCCTCGAAAGCGTCGATCAGCGTGTGCGGCAGGTCGCGAATGAAGCCGACCGTGTCGGAAAGGGCCACCGAGCGCGTCGACCCTTCGACATGGAGCTGTCGCGTGGTGGTGTCGAGCGTGGCGAACAGCTGGTCGGCGGCGTAGGCATCGGCGTTGACCAGGGCGTTGAAGAGCGTCGACTTGCCGGCGTTGGTATAGCCGACGAGCGAGACCCGGAACGCCTCGTTGCGCTCGCGTGACCGGCGCTGCGTGCTGCGCTGCTTCTTCACGCGCTCGAGCTGCTTCTTGATGCTCTTGATGCGCTCGCCGATCATGCGCCGGTCGAGCTCGATCTGGGCTTCGCCCGGGCCACCGCGCGCGCCGATGCCGCCGCGCTGGCGCTCGAGGTGGCTCCAGCGACGCACCAGCCGCGTCGACAGGTACTGCAACCGCGCCAGGTCGACCTGCAGACGGCCTTCATGGCTCTGCGCGCGCTCGCCGAAGATCTCGAGGATGAGCATGGTGCGGTCCGCGACGGCCACGCCCAGATGACGCTCGAGGTTGCGCTGTTGCGCAGGCGACAGCGCCTGATCGAAAACGACGGCTTCGGCCTGGTGCAGCTGCACCAGCTCCTTCAGCTCGTCGGCCTTGCCCGAACCGACGAAGAAGGCGGCATCGGGCGCTTTGCGCCGGGCGACGACGCGCGCCACCGCGATGTCGCCAGCCGACTCGGCCAGCAGCGCCAGCTCGTCGAGCGACTCGTCGAAGTAACGCCTGGCGCCGAAGTCGACGCCGACGAGGATGACCTTCGCGGGCGAGTCGCCGACCACGGGCCTCAAGATGGTTCGGACGCTTCCGGCGCGGTCTGGAAGTTGACGGCGCGACCCGGGACGACGGTCGAGATCGCGTGCTTGTAGACCATCTGCGTGACCGTGTTGCGCAAGAGCACGACGTACTGGTCGAACGACTCGATGTGACCCTGCAGCTTGATGCCGTTGACCAGATAGATCGAAACCGGAACGTGCTCCTTGCGCAGCAGGTTCAGGAAGGGGTCTTGTAGGAGCTGCCCTTTGTTGCTCACGTTGAAACCTCGTGATGTGATCAGGAGCGGGAAAGGTAACACAGGGTTTTCGCTCAGCCGCTCGTAAGGCCATGCCCGGGCGCCTTACCGCTACTTGTCGGCGAACGGGTTTTTCGACGAGCGCATCTCGATCCGCAGCGGCGTGCCGGTCAGCTTGAAGTGGGCGCGGAACCGGCCCTCGAGATAGCGCTTGTAGACGTCGGTCACGTGCTCGAGCGAGTTGCCGTGAATGACGATGAGCGGCGGATTCATTCCGCCCTGATGCGCGTAGCGCAGCTTCGGCCGAAAGGCACCGGCGCGCTTCGGCGTCTGGTGCAGCACCGCCTCTTGCAACAGCCGAGTCAACACGGGCGTCGGCATCTTTCGGGTGGCCGAGGCATGGGCGTCGCCGATCGACTTCCACACCGGCGCGAAACCTTGTCGTTTCGTCGCGGAAATGTTGAGCACGGGAGCGAACTTGAGGAATGGCAGGCGCTGCTCGATGGAGCGCTGCAACGTCTCCTTCTGGTAGGTGTCGACGGCGTCCCACTTGTTCACGGCGACGACGACCGCGCGGCCGCTCTCGAGGATGTAGCCGGCGATGTGCGCGTCCTGGTCGGTGACGCCCTGCGTGGCGTCGAGGAGCAGCAGCACCACGTTCGCCTCGGCGATGGCCTGAAGCGTCTTCACGACCGAGAACTTCTCGACTGCCTCGAAGACCTTGCCGCGGCGGCGCAGGCCGGCGGTGTCGATCAGGTCGAAGCGCCGTCCGGCGCGCTCGAACGGCACCACGATGGCGTCGCGGGTCGTGCCCGGCTGGTCGTAGGCGACCAGGCGCTCTTCACCCAGCCAGGCGTTGATGAGCGTCGACTTGCCGACGTTCGGCCGGCCGGCCACGGCCAGGCGGACCGGCGCGTTCGAGTCCGCTTCTTCGCTGCTGAACGGCTCGTCTTCTTCGTCGTCGTCGTCTGCACCGAGCGCGGTGCCGAGCGCGGCCTCGAGCGCAGCCTCGGCCAGACTGCCGATGCCTTGCCCGTGCGCTGCCGAGACCGGATGCGGCGTGCCCAGGCCGAGCTCGTAGAACTCGCCGAGCAGCGGCGACTCCGGCATGCCCTCGGCCTTGTTGGCCGCCAGGATCACGTGCTTGCTCGCGCTGCGCAGGTAGCGCGCGATCTCATGGTCGTGGGCGGAGACGCCGGCGCGCAGGTCGACGACGAAGACCACGGCATCCGCCTCGGCGACGGCTTGCTCGGTCTGGCGCGCCATCTCGCGCACGATGCCGGTCGGGTTTTGCGGCTCGAAGCCGCCGGTGTCGACGACGATGAACTCGTGCTTGCCGATCCGGGCGTCGCCGTAGTGGCGGTCGCGCGTCAGGCCGGCGAAGTCGGCGACGATCGCGTCGCGCGACCTGGTCAGCCGGTTGAAGAGCGTCGACTTGCCGACGTTGGCGCGGCCGACGAGGGCGATGACCGGTTTCAAGTCCGGGCGCCGGGCCGCCCCGAGGCCCCGTGCGCGCCCCCGGCAGGCAGCGAACGGAGAGAGCGCGGAGGCACCATCAGGGCCGGAACGCGAAGACGGCGCCTGCCTTCGTCACGACGATGACCAGGCCGCCGACCACCACCGGCGGCACGGCGAGCGTGCTGCCATCGGTCGGCGTGCGCGCTTGCGCCTCGCCCTTTTCGCGCGAGAACCAGTGCAGCGTGCCGGCAAGGTCACCGAACACGACCGACTGCGCCAGCGTCACCGGGGCGCCGAGACCGCGGAACATGAGCGCCTCGGAGGTCCACGCGACGTTGCCGCTGGCCGTCTTCCAGGCCGTGATGCGGTCGGAGGCATCGGCACCGAACAGCGTCTCCGCATCTCCGCCGACGGCGTCGGTGCCGCCGATGGCCTTGGTCCATGCCACGGTGCCGCGATCGACGTCGACGCAGCCGACGCCGGCCTGAAACGAGCGCGCGCACACCAGGTTGCCGGCGCGCATCGCCGGGCCGACGAGATCGGCCAGCCGTTCAACCTCGTTGGCACCGCGCGGCGAGCCGATGCTCACCTCCCAGCGGACGGTCGACGAGATCGGGTCGATGGCCGCCAGGCGCGGGCCTTGGCCGACGACGAGCGTGTTCTTGTAGGCCGTCAGCACGCCGGTCTGCGACAGCGTGAGCGCATCGCCGGGGCGCTGCACTTGCCAGAGGCGGGCACCGTCGCTCGCGTCGAACGCCAGCACCGCCCGGTCGACGCCGAGAACGAAGATGCGGCCGCCGGCGACCAGCGGCGCCGTGGCCACGCGGAACCCGAGCGGCTTGCGCCACGTTTCGCGGCCGGCCGAGAGGGCCACGAGCTCGCCACCGCGCGTGACGACCGCCGAAGTCGTGCCGTCGCTGCCGACCCCGGCCGAGATCCCGGTGCCGACGCTGGTGCGCCAGACGGTGCGGCCGGTCGCAGCCTCCACGGCCATGACGCTGCCGTCGCTGCTCGCCAGCGTCAGCACCTCGCCGTTGACCGCGACCGTGAGCGGGAACTGCACCGCGCCGATGTTCTGCGACCACGCCGTGCCCACTGCCATCGGCGCGGCGATGGGCTCGAGCGGCTTGGGTTTCGGCCGGTCGCTGCCGAACGAGCACGCTGCCAGCGTGCAGGCGGCGGCGAGCGCGCCGACGAGCGCGAGCCGGCCCTTCATGGCGACGCCCCGGAGCCGCTCGCTGCCGGCGCGGCACCGAGCACGTTGAGCTTGGCCTCGACGAGGCGGCGGTAGTCGATCTTCGAATCCATGTCGGCATAGGCCTTCTGGTAGGCCGCCCGCGCCTCGTCGGCCTTGCCTTGCGCCAGCAGCACGTCGCCGCGACGATCGGCGGCCAGCGCCGTGAACGGCCCGGCGCCGATGGCACCGAGCTGCTTCAGCGCTTCGTCGTACTTCTTCTCGTCGAGCAGCAGCCCGGCCAGACGCAGCTGGGCGATGGCGCGATACGCCTCGTCGCCGGCCTTCTCGGCGACCCAGGCGAGGCTGGACCGGGCGGCGTCGTTGCGGCCGCTCTCGGCCTCGACCTTGGCCGCGGCGAGGCCGGCCTGGTGCGTGAAGGCGGCGCGCGGATAGCGCTCTTTCATGTCGACGAACACACGGCCGGCGCGCTCGGCGTCACCGGCCTGCGAGGCGCGCTCGATCTCGTCGTAGAGGGCCGCCGCCTTCTCGCTCTGGTCGCGCTGCCACGCTTGCCAGCGGTTCCAGCCGGCGAATGCGGCCAGGGCAAGAATCAGCACCCACGTGATCAGGGTGCCGTACTGCTTCCAGAAGGCCTTCAGCTGGTCGAGCTGTTCCTGTTCTTCGAGATCGAGTTGGGTGGCCATGGAGAGCGTGGGACGGTGGTGCGCCGGGAAAACGCGGGATTATGCGGCGAGGGTCGCGGCCCACGACGCCACCTCGGCCAGCCGCAGCGCGCGCTGCGGCGCGTCGGCCTGGCGCAGCGACTTCAGCGTCACCTCGCCGCGCGCGAGTTCGTCGGCGCCGAAGATCGCGGCGTGGCGGGCGCCGCTGGCGTCGGCCTTGCGGAACTGCGCCTTCATCCCGCCGCCGCCGGCGTGCAGCACGACGGCCAGGCCGTGGCCGCGCAAGGTGTCGCAGGTCGTCATGGCGACGGGCAGTGCCGAGGCGTCCGGGACGATCGCGTAGACATCCGGCCCGGCCGCCGACTCGCGGCGGCCGACGGCCTCGAGCAGCAGCAGCATCCGCTCGATGCCCATGCCCCAGCCGACCGCCGGCGTCGGCTTGCCGCCGAGCTGCGTGAACAGGCCGTCGTAGCGGCCGCCGCCGCAGACCGTGCCCTGCGCGCCGAGCCGGTCGGTGACCCACTCGAAGACGGTGAGGTTGTAGTAGTCGAGACCGCGCACGAGACGCGGGTTGACGCGGTACGCAAGGCCGGCCGCATCTATCACGGCGCGCACCGCATCGAAGTGGCGGCGCGACGCTTCGCCCAGGAAGTTCATGAGGTGCGGCGCGGCCTCGATCACGGGCTGCATCGGCGGGTGCTTGCTGTCGAGCAGGCGCAGCGGGTTGCTCTGCAGGCGGCGCCGGCCATCGTCGTCGAGCGCCTCGGCATGGCGCTCGAAGTGGGCGATCAGGGCGGCGCGGTGCGCGGTGCGCTCGTCCGGCTGGCCGAGGCTGTTGATCTCGAGGCGCACGTCGCGGCTCTCGACCAGGCCGAGGTCGCTCCAGAGCGCGCGGCACATCAGGATCTGCTCGGCATCGACGTCCGGGCCCGCGAAGCCGAGCGCCTCGACGTCGATCTGATGGAACTGGCGGTAGCGGCCCTTCTGCGGTCGCTCGTGGCGGAACACCGCGACCTCGCTCCACAGGCGCAGCGGCCCGTTGTAGAGCGCGTTGTGCTCGATCATGGCCCGCACGATGCCCGCCGTGGCCTCCGGCCGCAGCGTCAGGCGATCGCCGTTCATGGCGTCCGCGAAGGAGTACATCTCCTTCTCGACGATGTCGGTCGTCTCGCCGATGCCGCGCACGAACAGGGCGGTCGGCTCGACCACGGGCGTGCGCACGTTGGCGTAACCGTACCGCCGCATGAGCTCCCGGACCTTGGCCTCGAACCACTCCCATTGCGCCGATTCGGGCGGCAGGAGATCGTTCATGCCCTTGACCGCGCGCAGCGTCTCGCTCAGGACACGGCCTCCACGGGCGATCCGAACCGCTGCTCGATGTAGCGCTCGACGAGGGCGTGAAATTCGGCCGCGATGTGCTCGCCGCGCAGCGTCAGTGCCTTTTCGCCGTCGATGAACACCGGCGCGGCCGGTGTCTCGCCGGTGCCCGGCAGGCTGATGCCGATGTCGGCGTGCTTGCTCTCGCCCGGGCCGTTCACGATGCAGCCCATCACCGCGACCTTCATCTTCTCGACGCCGGGGTAGCGCGCCTTCCACACCGGCATCTGCGCGCGCAGGAAGTCGTCGATCTCCTTGGCGAGCTCCTGGAAGGTGGTGCTGGTCGTGCGCCCGCAGCCGGGGCAGGCGGTGACGCTCGGGTTGAAGGAGCGCAGGCCGAGCGACTGCACGATCTCGAGCGCGACCACCACCTCCTGCGTGCGCGCCTCGCCGGGCTGCGGCGTGAGCGAGACCCGGATCGTGTCGCCGATGCCTTCCTGCATGAGCACCGCGAGTGCCGCCGTCGAGGCGACCGTGCCCTTGGTGCCCATGCCCGCCTCGGTGAGGCCGAGGTGCAGCGGGTAGTCGCAGCGGCGCGCCAGGGCGCGGTAGACGCTGATGAGGTCCTGCACGCCCGACATCTTGGCCGACAGGATGATCTGCTCCCGCCGCAGGCCGATCTCCTCGGCGCGGCGGGCCGACTGCAGCGCCGAAAGGATGATCGCCCGGTACATGATCTGCTGCGGCTCGTGCGGCTGGGCGAGCCGGCCGTTCTCGTCCATCAGCTCGGCAAGCAGCTCCTGGTCGAGGCTGCCCCAGTTGACGCCGATGCGCACCGGCTTGTCGTACTTCGCCGCGATCTCGACCATCTGCGCGAATTGGCGATCGTGCTTGTCGCCCTTGCCGACGTTGCCGGGGTTGATGCGGTACTTCGACAGCGTCTCGGCGCAGGCGGGGAAATCGGCCAGCAACCGGTGGCCGTTGTAGTGGAAGTCGCCGATCAGCGGCACATCGATGCCCATTCGGTCGAGCTGCTCGCGGATGTAGGGCACCTGCGCCGCCGCCTCGGGCGTGTTGACCGTGATGCGCACCAGCTCCGAGCCGGCGATCGCCAGCTCCTTGACCTGGATCGCGGTGCCGATGGCGTCGACCGTGTCGGTGTTGGTCATCGACTGCACGCGCACCGGCGCGTCGCCGCCGACGGTGACGACGCGCGAGCCCCAGCGCACGCTCGCCTGGCGCGAGACGCGGCGCGCCGGCCGGGCCGGCTCGATGAAGGCGTCGAGGGAAGCGTTGAGGTCGTCGTGCATCGCGCCGCCTTGTCGGTGCCGACCGTCAGCGGAGCTCGAGGCGCGCCACGTTGTCGCGCGTGAAGGCCGCAAGCTCGGTCGGCTGACCCCTGAACGTGAGCGCCGTGGCCGACGCGTTGCCGATGCGCACGCGAAGCGGCGGCGTGCCGTCGAGGGCCACGGCCTCGCCCCCGGCCATGAGCCGCGCGATCAACGGCTGGCCGCGACTGTCGCTGACCTCGACCCACGAAGGCGCGGAGGTGCGCACCTGCAGCAGTTTGGTTGGTGTGGTGGACCGGGCGGAGGGCGCTAGCGCGGCATTCACACTGCTCGAGGAGGCCGCTGGCGACGGCTCGACAGGCGCCGTGCCGAGGATCTCGGCCGGCGCGTCCGGCGGCATGCCGGGCGTCTCGCCCGGCCGAACCGGGCTCGCGGGCGGCGGCAACGTGGTCGTCACGACGGTCGACGGCGCCGACGCCGCGCGCGGCGACGGCAGCCGAAGCAAGCCGCTCGGCAGAAGGAACACGGCGAGCGCCGCTGCCAGGATCACGAGCGTGATCCAGAACGTGGGCCGAGCGAGAAACCCCGACCATTGACGCTGGACCGGCGCGCCCGAGCCATCGCGGAACGGCGCGTTGAGGCCTGCGGCCACGTGCTCGAGCCGGTGCCCGACCGGCGGCGGCAGCAGCCTCAGGACCGGCGCCGGATCGATCTTCAGGGCGCGGCAGACCGTTTGTGCCAGGGCGCGGGTGAAGGTGGCGTCGGGCAGCGCGTCGAAGCGGTCGGCCTCGAGCATTTCGAGCTTCCTGGGCACGACCTTGATCGAGGCGGCCAGCGCGGCGATGTGCAGGCCCTGGCGCTCCCGCGCTTCTCTCAGCAAGCGCCCGGCGCTGGCAGGGCCGGCCGGGCTCGACGCCGCGGCGACGTCCTCACTCATCGAGCTCGCCGCGTGCGAACGCTCCGGCCTCTCGCGACTCGGGGAAGCGCCGTCGCAGCTGGGTGCCGAACTCGGTCGCGCCCTGCTTGTTGCCGAGCCTGTTCTCGATGCGCACGGCCAGCCACAAGGTCTGGGCGCTCGAGACCTCCGGCTGCGCGTTGACGCGGCGCACGTAGAAGCGCGCGCGCTCGTATTCGCCGCGCCGAAGCAGCACTTCTGCCAGGTTGGTGGCCGTGAACGGATTGGCCGTGTCGAGCTCGTAGGCACGCGTCAACAACGCTTCGGACTCGGCGAGCTGGCCAGCGAACGCATGGCACACGCCCTGCGCCAGCAGCGTGCGCGGCGCGTTGCGGTACTGCGGCTGCGCCAGCGCCTGATTGAAGAGCGCCGTCGATTCGGCGTAGCGCTTCTGCTGGCACAGGTACCAGCCGAAGTTGTGCATGACGTCGACATCGCGCGGGTTGATCTGCAGGGCCCGGCGGAAGCTTTCTTCGGCCAGCGCCGTGTCGCCGAGATTGGCGTAGATCAGGCCGCGCAGGTTGAAGGCTTCGCCGTAAAGCGGGTCGGCGGCGATGGCGAGCTTCACCTGGTCGAGCGCGGTCGTCATCTGGCCACGCCCGAAGTAGGCCGATGCGAGCTCCATGCGCGCACGGGCACGCTTTTGCCCGTCGGGCTCGTCGGATGCCGTGATCCGGTCGCGCGTCTCGTTGCCGGGAACCGCCTGGCGTTCGGTGCTGGTGGTGGTGCAGCCGGCGAAGAGGAACGCCGCCATGAGCAGAGGCAAGGTCTTCATGCGCGTCGATCCTCGCCGACGAGGGGCGCCTGGCGGCGACGCGACAACGGCGCCGCGACCATCACCGCCGCAGCGCGCTCGCGCCGGGCCGCGACCCGGGTGCGGTCCTGCACCTCGCCGGCAAGCTGGCCGCACGCCGCGGCAATGTCGTCGCCGCGGGTGCGCCGCACGGTCGTGACCACGCCACCGGCCTGCAGCACCGCCGCGAACGCAGCGACGCGCGGCAGAGGCGAACGGGTCAGGCCCGACTCGGCGAACGGGTTGAACGGAATGAGGTTGATCTTGCACGCCACGCCCGGGTGCTCGTCGCTGCCGTCGCCGCGCACGAGGCTGAGCAAGGCCGCCGCGTGCGCGGCCGAATCGTTGACGCCGTCGAGCATGCAGTACTCGAAGGTCACGAAGTCGCGCGGCGCCTTCTCGAGGTAGCGGCGGCAGGCCGCGAGCAGCTCGGCGATCGGGTACTTGCGATTGAGCGGCACGAGGTCGTCGCGCAGGGCGTCGTCGGGAGCATGCAGCGAGACGGCGAGCGCGACCGGGCAGTCGTCGCGCAGGCGGTCGATCATCGGCACCACGCCGGAGGTCGACACGGTGACGCGGCGACGCGACAGGCCGTAGCCGTGATCGTCGAGCATCGTGCGCAGCGCCGGCACCAAGCCGGCATAGTTCTGCAGCGGCTCGCCCATGCCCATCATCACCACGTTGGTGACCGCGCGTTCGCCCGGCGCCAGGCCGAGGCGGCGGCGCAGGTCGAACTCGGCATGCCAGAGCTGCGCCGAGATCTCGGCGCTGGACAGATTGCGGCTGAAGCCCTGATGGCCGGTCGCGCAGAAGCGGCAGTTCACCGCGCATCCGGCCTGCGACGAGATGCAGAGCGTGCCGCGGCCGGGCTCGGGGATGAAGACGGTCTCGACCGCGTCGCCGCCGCCGACGTCGAACAGCCACTTGATGGTGCCGTCGCTCGCGACCTGCTCGCTCGCCACGGGCAGGGCGGTGACGGTCGCCGCGGCACTCAGCTTGTCGCGAAACGCTGCCGCGAGGTCCGACATGAGCGCGAAGTCGGCCACGCCACGCTGGTGGATCCAACGGAACAGCTGCGTGGCGCGAAACGGCTTCTCGCCCTGCAGCTCGCACCATGCGGCGAGCGCCTCACGGTCGAACTGGAGCAGGTTCACCATGGCAGACGCGATGCGCAGCCGGTGACTCAGCGGCCGTAGACCGACATGGCGGCGAAGAAAAAGCCGATCTCGGCGGCCGCCGTCTCGGCCGCGTCGGAGCCGTGCACGGCGTTGGCGTCGATGCTGTCGGCGAAGTCGGCGCGGATGCTGCCCTTGTCGGCCTTCTTCGGGTCGGTCGCGCCCATCAGTTCACGGTTCCTGGCGACCGCGTTGTCGCCCTCGAGCACCTGGATCATCACCGGGCCGGAGATCATGAACGACACCAGGTCGCCGAAGAACGGGCGGGACTTGTGCACGGCATAGAAGGCCTCGGCCTCGCCACGCGACAGGTGCGCCATGCGCGCCGCCACGACCTTGAGGCCGGCGCCCTCGAAGCGCGAGTAGATCTGGCCGATGACATTCTTGGCCACCGCGTCGGGCTTGATGATCGAGAGAGTGCGTTCGAACGCCATGAATGTGCTCCGGGATGCTGTCGGCAAAGCCTTCGATTGTAGTGGCCGGGTCGTCGTAGACGGTCGCGACTCAGCGGCCTCGCCGCCCGCCGCCGCCATTGCCGCCGCCGCCGCCGTTCCCGCCACCACCGTAACCACCGCCTCCGCCGCTCGGTCCGTAGCCGCCC
>CAXSEJ010000026.1:0-18256 GCA_964236395.1 uncultured Rhizobacter sp. | reverse complement strand
CAGATCGGCGCGTGCACGCCGTAGCGGTCCCAGATGCCGCGGTTGGTGAAGCCGACCTTGTAGCCGCGCGCCGTGTCGCCGGCGGCGATGCGCGTGCGCCGAATCTCGTCGGCCACCGCATACGCGTCGCCCAGCGAAAAGGTGGTGTCGGCGCCGGTGAAGGTGGGCAGCAGGCGCGCCGAGTCACGGGCGGCAAGCAGGGTTTCGGCCTTGGCACGAGTCGCCGCGGCAGCGTCGTTCATGGCACGGGGCGCAGCTCGGTCAGGCCGCCGAGGTAGGGCCGAAGCACGTCCGGCAAGGTGATCGAGCCGTCTTCGTTCTGGAAATTCTCGAGCACCGCCACGAGCGTGCGGCCGACCGCCAGTCCCGACCCGTTGAGCGTGTGGACGAATTCGTTGCGGCCCTGCGCATTCTTGAACCGCGTCTGCATGCGGCGGGCCTGGAACGCCTCGCAGTTCGAGACGGAGCTGATTTCGCGGTAGGTGTCTTGCGCCGGCACCCACACCTCGAGGTCGTAGGTCCTGGCGGCGGTAAACCCCATGTCGCCGGTGCAGAGCAGCACCACGCGGTAGGGCAGGCCGAGCTTTTGCAATATCGCTTCGGCGTGGCCGACCATCTGCTCATGGGCGGCCTCGCTCTGCGCCGGGTCGGTGATCTGCACCATCTCGACCTTGTCGAACTGATGCTGGCGAATGAGGCCGCGCGCGTCGCGCCCGGCGCTGCCCGCCTCCGAGCGGAAGCACGGCGTGTGGGCCGTGAGCCGGATCGGCAGCGACGCCTCGGCCAGCACCTCGCCGCGGACGCTGTTCGTGAGCGATATCTCCGAGGTGGAGATCAGGTACTGCTCGGTCCCGGGCGCCTCGCCGCCGCGAAAGACCCAGAACATGTCTTCCTTGAACTTGGGCAGCTGGCCGGTGCCCTCGAGCACCTCGCGATCGACGATGTAGGGCGTGTAGCACTCGGTGTAGCCGTGCTCCGCCGTCTGCACGTCGAGCATGAACTGCGCGAGCGCCCGGTGCAGCCGCGCGACCGGCCCGCGCAGGAAGGAAAAACGCGATCCGGAGAGCCTGGCTCCGGTCGCGAAGTCGAGACCGAGGGGCGCGCCGACATCGACGTGGTCACGCGCGGCAAAGGTGAATTCGCGCGGCGTGCCCCAGCGCCTGACCTCGACGTTGCCGCTGTCGTCGGCGCCGACCGGCACGCTCGCATCGGGCAGGTTGGGCAGCGCCATGAGCAGCTCCTGCAGCTCGGCCTGGATGGCTTCGAGCCGCTCGCCGGAGCGAGACAGCTCGGCGGCGATGCCGGCCACTTCGGCCATCGCCGGGGCCGCGTCGGCGCCCTGGCCTTTCAGCTTGCCGATCTGCTTCGAGAGCTGGTTGCGCTGCGCCTGCAGCGCCTCGGTGCGCGTCTGCAGCACCTTGCGCTCCGCCTCGAGCGCTCCGAAGCGGCCGACGTCGAGAAAAGGCTGCGGCGACGCGCGCGTCTCGAGCCGGGCGATGACCTGCGCGAGGTCCTTGCGCAGGAGCGTGATGTCGAGCATGGCGTTCGCGCTGCCCGGGCGGCGCGTGGGTCAGCGAGGGAGGCCGGATTGTAGGGAGCGGGCGCCCGGGGAATGGGCGTCCCGGCCGGCTCAGGCGCGCTGCGACGCGCTCTCGCGCAGAGGCACCGGCGAGCGCTCGTGGCCGTGCGACGCGCGGGCTTCGCACAGCACCCGGCTGGCGCAATCGGCACAGCGCCCGCACTGCGTGGCCACGCCGAGCTCGAACTGGAGGCACTCGAGGCTGACCGCGCCGTCGGCCGCGGCGCGGCGGATCTCGTGGTCGGAGACGCGGCGGCAGACGCAGACGATCACGCGGCGCCTCCCATCTGCGACTGCAGGTAGTTGGCGAGGCCCACCTTGGCGACCAGCTCGATCTGCGTCTCGAGCCAGTCGACGTGCTCCTCGGTGTCGTCGAGGATGCCCTGGAGCAGGTCGCGCGAGACGTAGTCGCGCACCGTCTCGCAATGGGCCATGCCCTCCTTGATGGTCGCCTGCGCACCGGTCTCCATCTGCAGGTCGCAGCCCAGCAGCTCCGGCACGTTCTCGCCGATGAGCAGCTTGCCGAGGTCCTGCAGGTTGGGCAGGCCGCCGAGCAGGAAGATGCGTTCCATCAGCTTGTCGGCGTGCTTCATCTCGCCGATCGACTCCTCGTACTCCTTTTTGGCGAGCCGGTCGAAGCCCCAGTGCTTGAGCATCCGGTAGTGCAAAAAGTACTGGTTGGTCGCGGTCAGCTCGTTCTTCAGCTGCGCATTCAAGTGAACGATGACCTGCGGATCGCTTTTCATTCGGACTGGCAAACCGGGGGAGGCGGGAGGAGCGCCAATTATGATTGATAATCGATCGCATTAGCAATTGGCCGGATGACCTCCGCATGACCGCCGCCGCGACCGTTCACCTTCACCAGCTCGCCGACGGCGCCGAAGCCACGGTCGCCCGGGTCGTCTGCGCGTCCGACGAGGTCGACGCGGTGGCGCTGCGCCGCCTGGGTGAACTCGGCTTCCTGCCCGGCGAGCCGGTACGCCTGCTGCGCCGGGGCCCGGGCGGCCGCGAGCCGCTGGCGGTCGTGATCGGCGAGACGATGTTCGCGCTGCGCCTGCTCGAGGCCCGCTGCATCGAAGTCGTGCCGACGGCCCGTTAGGCCGGCCGGCGACGGAAATGGCCCCCGCCCTCGACGCCTCGACCGCCGCGCCGCTCTGGAGCGTGGCGCTGGTCGGCAACCCGAACTGCGGCAAGACGGCGCTTTTCAACCTGCTCACCGGCACGCGCCAGAAGGTCGCCAACTACGCTGGTGTGACGGTCGAGCGCAAGGTCGGCCAGACGCGGCTGAAGAGCGGCCGCACCGTTCAGGTCATCGACCTGCCCGGCGCCTACAGCCTGACGCCGGCCTCGCCTGACGAGCAGATCACGCTCGAGGTGATCGAGGGCCGGCGCCACGGCGAGGCCGCGCCCGACGCCATCGTGGCCGTCGTCGACGCCACCAACCTGCGCATGAACCTGCGCCTCGTTCTGGAGCTCCTGCAGCTCGGCCGGCCGGTGATGGTCGCGCTGAACATGGCCGACGTGGCGCGGGCCAAAGGCCTGGCCATCGACGTCGACAAGCTCGCTGCCGAGCTCGGCTGCCCGGTCGTGGAGACGGTGGCGGTGCAGTCGGACGGGCACGCCGCGTTGCAGGCGCTGCTCGAAAAGCGCCTTGCCGACACCCCGCTGCGGACGGTGGCAGGCGCCGCCCGGAACGCCGGCACAGCCGAAGCCGCCGAAGCCGCTCGTGGCATGCGTTCGTCGGCGGAGCTGCAGAAGGAGGTCCGCCGCATCATCGCCATCGCCGCGCCGGGCGCCGCCGACGTCAAGCGCTTTCATCATCGCCTCGACGCCGTGGTGATGCACCCGGTCGGCGGCCTGGTGCTGCTGGCCGCCATCCTGTTCCTGATGTTTCAGGCCGTGTTCTCCTGGGCCAACGCGCCCATGGACCTCATCAAGGCGGCGATCGGCGGGGTCGGCGACTGGACCGCCACGCACCTGGCCGAAGGGCCCCTGCGCAGCCTGCTGGTCGACGGCATGATCGCCGGCGCCGGCAGCGTCCTCGTCTTTCTGCCGCAGATCCTGATCCTGTTCCTTTTCATCCTGCTGCTCGAGGACACCGGCTACCTGCCTCGCGCCGCCTTTCTTCTCGACACGCTCATGGGCAAGGTGGGCCTTTCGGGGCGCGCCTTCATCCCGCTGCTGTCGAGCTTCGCCTGCGCCATCCCCGGCATCATGGCCACGCGCAGCATCGCCAACTGGAAGGACCGGCTGGCGACCATCATGGTCGCGCCCTTGATGACCTGCTCGGCGCGGCTGCCGGTCTACGCGCTGCTGATCGGTGCCTTCGTCCCCGACCGCAGCGTCGGCCCGTTCAACCTGCGCGGCCTGACGCTCTTCATCCTGTACCTCGCCGGCGTGGTGTCGGCGATGGCCGTGGCCTGGGTCTTCAAGCGCGTCTGGATCAAGCGCCGCTACCAGCCGCTGATGCTCGAGCTGCCGCCCTACCGCATGCCGAACCTGCGCAACCTCGCGCTCGGCCTGTGGGAGCGCGCCACCATCTTCCTGCGCCGGGTCGGCGGCATCATCTTCGCGCTGATGGTGCTGCTCTGGTTCCTGTCGAGCTACCCGGCGCCGCCGCCGGGCGTCGACCTGGCCACCGCCGGCCCGGCGATCCGCTACAGCGTCGCCGGCATGCTCGGCCAGGGGCTGCAGCACGTGTTCGCGCCGATCGGCTTCAACTGGCAGATCTCGATCGCGCTCGTGCCCGGCCTGGCGGCGCGCGAAGTGGCCGTCGGCGCGCTCGGCACCGTCTACGCCATGTCGGCGGCCGGCGACTCGGTCGCCGCTGCGCTCTCGCCGGTGATCGCCCAGGGCTGGTCGCTCGCCACCGCGTTCTCGCTGCTCGCCTGGTACGTGTTCGCGCCCCAGTGCATCTCGACGCTGGTGGTGGTGCGCAGGGAGACGAACTCCTGGCGCTACCCGCTGCTGATGGCGGCCTACCTGTTCGCGCTGGCCTACGTGGCCGCGTTCGTGACCTACCGCACCACGCTCTGGCTGCAAGGCGCCTGACCATGTTCTTCCAGGTGCTCGCTTCCGCCCTCATCGTCGCCGCGTGCGCGCTCTTCGCCGCCTGGACGCTGATGCCGGCGTCGCTGCGCCGCCGCCTCGCGGTCGCGCTGCTCGCGCGGCGGCTCCCCGATGCCCTGGCACGCCGGCTGCGGCCGCATGCGCTCGCCACCACCGGCTGCGGCTGCGACGGTTGCGACCGGGCGCCGACCGTCGCGGCGAAGCCGGTGCAGGAAGTGCAGCCGATGCGCTTCTACCCGCGCCCGCCGCGCCCGCCTCGCCCGCCTCGCTGACTGCCGGCGCCTCGCCCGCGTCAGTGCCCGGCCACACCTTGCATCGACTTGTCGCCGAGCCCCAAGGGCAGCGGGAACTGGATCGTCTCCACGGCGCCCGGCACGCTGCGCACCGACACCGCACCGAGCGCGCGCAGGCGCTCCACGACTTGCTGGACGAGGATTTCCGGTGCCGACGCGCCGGCCGTGACGCCGACGCGGCGCTTGCCCACGAACCACTCGGCCTGCAGGTCGGCCGCGGCGTCGACCATGTAGGCATCGGCGCCGAGGCGCTCGGCGAGCTCGCGCAGCCGGTTGCTGTTCGAGCTGCTCGGGCTGCCGACGACGACCAGCACGTCGACCCCCGGCGCGAGCACCTTGACGGCGTCTTGCCGGTTCTGCGTGGCATAGCAGATGTCTTGCTGCTTCGGTTCGCGCACGTCGGGGAAGCGCCGCTTCACGGCGACGAGGATCTCGGCCGCGTCGTCGACCGAGAGCGTCGTCTGCGTCACGACGGCCAGCGGCTGGCCGGGCGCGACGTCGACACGCTCGACGTCGGCGACATCCTCGACGAGGTGGATGCCGCGCTCGAGCTGGCCCATCGTGCCCTCGACCTCGGGGTGACCCTTGTGCCCGATCATGATGAACTCGTAGCCGAGCTTGGCGAGCTTGGCGACCTCGACGTGCACCTTGGTGACCAGCGGGCAGGTCGCGTCGAACACCGAGAAGCCGCGCTCCGCCGCCTCCGCGCGCACCGACTGCGAGACGCCATGGGCGCTGAAGACGAGGGTCGCCCCCGGTGGCACGTCGGCCAGGTCCTCGATGAAGATCGCGCCCTTCTTCTTCAGGTCGTCGACCACGTACGTGTTGTGCACGATCTCGTGGCGCACGTAGATCGGCGCACCGAACTTCTGCAGCGCGCGCTCGACGATCTCGATCGCCCGGTCGACGCCAGCGCAAAAACCGCGCGTGTCGGCCAGCACCACCTCCTCGACGCCGATCGCCGGGGAGCGGCCGGTGCTGCCCGGGCTGCTCATAGCACCGCGACGAGCTTGACGTCGAAGGTCACCGGCTGGCCGGCGAGCGGATGGTTGAAGTCGAACAGCAAGGCGTCGTCGGCCACTTCCTGCACCACGCCGGCGAAGCTGCCCTGGCCGTCGGGCGCGGGAAAGCGCACCACGTCGCCGACGCGGTAGTCGCCGTCGCTGTCGCCGTGCGCATCGAGGAGCGAGCGCGGCACGCGTTGCACGAGACCGTCGTCGCGCTGGCCGAATGCCTCGCCCGGCGCGAGCGAGAACGACGCTTCGCTGCCTTGGCGCAGGCCCAGCAGGCGCGCTTCCACGGCCGGCGCCAGCTCGCCCGTGCCGAGCGAGAGCGTGGCAGGCTGGGCGCCGAAGGTGTCGACGACCGCGCGTCCATTCACGCCGCTGAGGCGGTAGTGCAAGGTGAGAAAGGAGCCGGGCTCGACTTGGTTCAAGAGGTGCTGGCCGGAGATAGACTGGACCGGCATTTTACGAGGCCGCCCTGCCCGCCATGCTCAAGGACATTCCAGCGTCGGCGCGACCCCGCGAACGGCTCCTCGCCTTCGGCCCCGCGGCGCTCGCCGACGCCGAGCTCGTCGCGCTTTTGCTGCGCACCGGTCTGCCGGGCACCAGCGTGCTGCAGCTCGCCGAAGGGCTGCTCGCCACGTTCGGCGGCCTGACCGGGCTGCTCCGTGCCGAGCCGGAGCAGCTGAGCCGCGTCAAGGGTCTGGGCCCGGCCAAGCGTGCGGAGGTCTCGGCGGTCCTGGAACTGGCGCGCCGATCGGTGGCCGGCGAGCTGGCGGCTCGGCCGGTGTTCGATTCGCCGGCGCGGGTCAAGGACTACGCCAGCCTGCAGCTCGGCGGCCGCCCGCACGAGGTCTTCGCCGTGATGTTCCTCGACGCGCAAAGCCGCCTGATCCGGCTCGAGGAGATGTTTCGCGGCACGCTGACGCAGACCAGCGTCTACCCGCGCGAGGTCGTCAAGCGCGCGCTGGAGCTGGGCGCCGCCGCGGTGATCCTGGCGCACAACCATCCCTCCGGTGCGGCCGAACCATCGCGCGCCGACGAATTCCTGACGCAGACGCTGAAGAGCGCGCTGGCCCTGGTCGACGTGCGCGTGCTCGACCATCTCGTCGTCGGCCACGGCGCGGTGATCTCGTTCGCCGAAAGGGGCTTGCTGTGACCATGAAGGCCGGTCACCTGCACGATCTGACGCTCATTCGTGCCGCCCTGCTCGACAAGCGCCGTGCCGCGGAGGCCGCCGACGCGGCGGCGCGGCACCAGGCGACCGTCGAGCGGCGCGAGCGCGAGCTCTTCGCGATCTCGGTGGGCCAGGTGGTGCCGCTGCGCAAGGCAGCGGCGCCGCTGCTCGTGCGGCCGCGCCCGCCGGCCACGCCGCGCCAGCGCCAGCGCGACGAGGCGGCGGTGCTGCACGAGTCGATCTCCGACGACTTCGACGTCGAATCGCTGCTCGAGACCGACGACGCACTTTCGTTTCGTCGCCGCGGCGTCGGCATCGACGTCGTGCGAAAGCTCCGCCGCGGCGTCTGGGTGCAGCAGGGCGAGCTCGACCTGCACGGCCTGCGTCGCGACGAGGCCCGCGAGCGCCTGGCCGAGTTCCTGCGCGACGCCGTCAGGCGGGGCCAGCGCTGCGTGCGCGTCGTGCATGGCAAGGGAAACGGCTCTCCGGGCCGCGAGCCCGTCCTGAAGGCGAAGGTGCGCATCTGGCTGGTGCAAAAGAGCGAGGTGATCGCCTTCACCCAGGCCAGAGGCTCCGACGGCGGCCATGGTGCGGTGGTGGTGCTGCTCGCGGCCGACAAGGGCACCCTCGCGCAACGCGGCACGCCGCTGCGCCCCGCGCCCCACCCGCTCAGCCGGCGCTGAGCTTCTCGGCGATGTTGATCACGGCGCGCGCCGAAGGCGTTCCCGGCATCGTCTGGATCAGCAGAACGCGCTTTTGCACCGCTTCGCGCACGCTGGTGTCGCTCGGGATCTCGCCGAGCAGCGTGAGATGCAGTGGCGCCGAGCCGGGAGTCAGGGTCGGCGCGACGAAACGGTCGATGACGAGCTGGAGCTGGTTGCGGATGGTGCGGCCCTCGTTCGGCGCGCTCACCTGGTTCACCACCAGGCGGATCGCACGCCGCCCGTGCTGCGTGGCGAGCACCTTGATCGTGGCGTAGGCGTCGGTCATCGACGTGGGCTCGGGCGTGGCGATCACGAGCACGTCGTCGGCGAGCGAGATCGCGTGCAGCACCACGTCGGAGATGCCGGCACCGGTGTCGAGCAGGATGCGGTCGAACCGCGGCCGCACCGTCGCGATGATGTCCTCGAGCTGCTCGCGGACCTGCGGCGTGAGGCGCGCGTACTCGACCAGACCCGAACCGGCGAGCAGAACGGAAAAGCCGCCTGGCGCCGGGAGGATGGCCGCCTCGAGGCTGGCCTTGCCGGTGAACACGTCGTGCAGGGTGATCTTCGGCTCGAGGTTGAGCACGACATCGAGGTTCGCCAGACCGAGGTCGGCATCGAGCACGAGCACCCGCTCGCCGCGTGCGGCGAGCGCCGCGGCCAGGTTCGCCGACAGGAAGGTCTTGCCGACACCGCCCTTGCCGCTCGTGACCGCCAGGATGCTCATGGGGCGCGAGGGCGCCTTGCGGCTGCGGCCGCGGCGCCGCCTCCCGAGGGGGCGAAGCATGCCTGGGAACGGCCCGGCGTCATGTTCACTGAAACTCCGCGAACTGCGAGGTGCCGAAGAGCAGGCCCTTTTCCTCTGCCGAGACCAGCGAGACGGTCTGGTGCTCGAGGCAGACGCGGTTGCGCCCCTGCGACTTGGCGAGGTAGAGCTGCTGGTCGGCGCGCTCGACCCAGAGCAGCGCCGACGAGCGCACCCACTGCGGCGCGAACGCACCGCCGATCGACACGGTGACCGAGACGTTCTCGCCGAACGCAACCGGGATGCTCGCCCCGCCGACGTGGCTGCGGATGCGCTCTGCGACGGCCTGGCCGAACGATGGCTGGCAGTTGGGCAGGATCATGGCGAATTCCTCGCCGCCGAAGCGTGCCACGGTGTCCATGGGGCGAATGCATTCGGCGAGCGCGTGCGCGACCGCCTTCAGCACCAGGTCGCCGGCCGGGTGGCCATGAGCGTCGTTGACGCGCTTGAAGTGATCGATGTCGATCATCAGCACCAGGGCAGGCTCGCCGGCGCGCGCCACGCGGTCGATCTCGCTGGCCAGCGTGAGCTCGAACTGGCGCCGGTTGGCCAGACCCGTGAGCGGATCGCGGCTCGACAGCTCGCACAGGCCATCGATCACCGCCTGCAGCCACGCGACGTCGGCTCCGCCAAGCCGCTCTGGAAGCGCATGGCCCGACTGCTGCAGCAGCTGCAACGCACCGCGGATGTTCAGCGCAGCGGGGGTGTCGGGTGCGCTGTCTGGTGAAACGTCGGTTGGCGTGGGCACTGAGCAGGCGGGCGGTTCGATTCAGTCTAGCAGCGGGCCGGGGCCTCAGAGAAGGAACAATTGCTGCAGATCGCTGAGAAAATCGAAGCCCAGAGCGGTCGGCCGGACGCGCTGGAAGTCACGCTCCAGCAGACCCCGCCGCTCCGCCTCGGCGAGCGGCTTGTCGATGGCGGTGACGGCCAGGCCGGTGCGCTCGCCGAAGTCGGAGAGATCGAATCCGTCCCTCAGGCGAAGCGCATTGAGCATGAATTCGAAGGCCAGGTCGGTGCGGGCGACTTCCACTTCGGAAGCGATCGCCGAGCCGGCCTCGGCGCCGGCCAGGTAGGCCGCGGGGTCGCGCAGCCGCACCTGCCTCACGACGCGATGGGCGAAGCTGAGCTTGCCGTGCGCCCCCGCACCGATGCCGAGATAGTCGCCGAACGCCCAGTAGTTGAGGTTGTGCCGCGCTCGATGGCCGGCTGCGGCGAAGGCCGAAACCTCGTAGCGCTCGAGGCCGGCCGCTGCCGTGCGCGCGACGATGCGGTCGAGCATCTCGGCGGCGAGGTCGGAGTCGGGCACCACCGGAGGAAAGCGTGCGAAGTAGGTGTTGGGCTCGATCGTCAGGTGGTAGACGGACAGGTGCGGCGGCTTCAGGGCCAGGGCGGCGTCGAGGTCGGCATCGAAGGCCGGGAGCGACTGGCCCGGCAGCGCGTACATGAGATCGATGTTCCAGGTCGGGAACGCGCACCGCGCCTCCTCGATGGCGGCGCGTGCCTGCGCGGCGTCGTGCACCCGGCCGAGCGCGACGAGCGCGGCGTCGTCGAAGCTCTGCACGCCGATCGACAGGCGCGTGATGCCCGCCTCGGCGAAGGCGCGGAAGCGGTCGCGTTCGAAGGTGCCGGGATTGGCCTCCATCGTGACTTCGCAGCCCGGCTCCAGTGGCAGGCGGGCACGGATGGCGGCGACGAGCCGGGCGATCGACTCCGGCGCGAACAGGCTGGGCGTGCCGCCGCCGATGAAGATCGTGTGCACGCGCCGGCCCCACACGAACGGCAGCGCGGCTTCGAGGTCGGCGACGAGCGCGTCGACGTAGCGCGCCTCCGGCAATGCCTCCGGTCCGGCGCGCAGTGCGTGCGAGTTGAAGTCGCAGTACGGGCACTTGCGCAGGCACCACGGGATGTGCACGTACAAAGACAACGGCGGCAGCGACGACAGCGAGAGCACGCCCGGCCGCATGTACCGCGTCAGCCTCTCGACGACCGACCCGAGCGGTGCGGCCGGACCCGCCGGCTCGATGGCGACGGGGATCACGTCAACGGCGAGCGGACGACCAGGCCTCGGCCATCAACGCCGTCATGCGGCGAGCGGCCAGCCCGCGGTGGCTGAGGATGTTCTTGCGCTCGGCGTCGAGCTCGGCGACGGTTTTCGCCTCGCCGACGATGAAGACGAGCGGGTCGTAGCCGAAGCCGCCGTGGCCACGCGGCGCCTCGAGCAGCACCGCGTGCCAGCGCCCGACCGCGACGAGCGGCTCCGGGTCGAGGGCGTGGCGCACGGCCACCAGCGTCGAGACGAATCGCGCCCGCCGATCGGCGCGGCCCTGCATGCGCGCGAGCAACTGCACGTTGTTGGCGGCGTCCTGGCGCCGGCGATGCGCCTGCCGGTCTTCGCCCGCGACCGCGTCGATCGCCGCCCAGTGCGCCGAGGCGACGCCGGGTTCGCCGCCGAGGGCATCGACGCACAGACCCGAGTCGTCGGCGATGGCCGGCCCGGCGACGGCGCGCGCGGCGTGGCGTGCCTTGGCCAGCGCGTTTTCGACGAAGGTGGCATGCGGCTCCTCGGCCTCGCCGACGGCAAGCTCGGACTGGGCCACGAGCTCGACGCCCAGCGGTGCGAACAGCGTTCGCAACTCGGCCAGCTTGCCCGGGTTGCCGGAGGCGAGGACGAGCCTCATGGCGATCGACGGCCGAGCGACCGCGTCAGCCCGGCAGCGGCAGGGCGAGTGCCGCGCGCTGGGCCTCGACCAGTTCGCCGATGCCCTTGGCGGCCAGCGCCAGCAGCGCCTCCATCTCGCTGCGCGAGAACGTCGCGCCTTCGGCCGTCCCCTGCAACTCGACGAAGCCGCCGGCGGCCGTCATGACGACGTTCATGTCGGTGTCGCAGGCCGAGTCTTCGATGTACTCGAGGTCGAGCAAAGGCGTGCCTTCGACGATGCCCACCGACACGGCGGCGACGGCATCGCGGATCGGCGAGCGAACGAGCTTGCCCTGCCGCATGAGCCAGGTGACGGCGTCGTGGGCGGCCACGAAAGCGCCGGTGATCGCCGCCGTGCGCGTGCCGCCGTCGGCCTGGAGCACGTCGCAGTCGAGCGAAATGGTTCGCTCGCCGAGGGCGGCGAGATCGAACACGCAGCGCAGCGAGCGGCCGATCAGGCGCTGGATCTCCTGCGTGCGCCCGCTCTGCTTGCCGCGCGCCGCCTCGCGGTCGCTGCGCGTGTGGGTGGATCGCGGCAACATTCCGTACTCGGCGGTCAGCCAGCCCTCGCCGCTGCCGCGCTTGTGCGACGGCACTTTTTCTTCGACCGAGGCGGTGCAGAGCACACGCGTGTCGCCGAAGCAAACGAGGACCGAGCCCTCGGCGTGACGCGTGAAACCGCGCTGGATGGTGACGGGCCGAAGGCCATCGGCGGCGCGGTGCGAGGAGCGTTGGAAAGTCATGCGGGATTGTCCCGCATGACCTGGCTACCCCTTTTTCTGCGACGACCGCTTGATCGCCTCGTTGATCTCTTTGATCGAGCGTTCGATTTCGGCGTCGTCGAGCTCGTCGGGCGAGACGTCGGTGCCGAGCACGCTCGCCTGAATCGTCGAAGCGAACACCGCCTCGCCGAGCGAGGTGGTCTGGATGCCGAGCGTGCTGTCGCCGTTCTCCACCCCTTCCCACTCCATCGCCAGAACCGACACGTTGTCGCACTTGGCGCCGCCGTTGCGCAGTGCCTGCTCGACGAGCTCCGGGACGGAGTCGGACAAGGGCAGCGACGACAGCTGGTCGGTGATCTCCGTGTCGCTCACCGTGCCCCACAGACCGTCGGAGCACAGCAGCAGGCGGTCGCCCGCCTGCATGAGCAGCGGGCCGACGGTGTCGACCACCGGCTTGCCCGGGCTGCCGAGACAGGTGAAGAGCACGTTGCGGTTGAAGCGGTCGCCCATCGGCACGACCTGGCTCATCGTCTGCTGCAGCTCGGAGTAGGAGTGGTCGCGGGTGCGGGCGATGAGCTTGTCGCCTCGCACCATGTAGAGGCGCGAGTCGCCGCAGTGGGCCCAATACGCGGCGTTGCCCTGCATGAGGCAGGCGACCACGGTCGTGCGCGGCGTGTCGATGAGCGCCTTCTGCGTTGCGTAGCGCAGGAGCTGATGGTGACCGGCGACGATCGCCTCGTGCAGGAAGCGCAGCGGGTCCGGCAGCGTCGGCTTGCAATCGCGCTGGAACATGGCCGCAAGCGTTTGCAGCGCAAGCTGAGACGCGACCTCGCCTTCCGGATGGCCGCCCATGCCGTCGGCCAGCGCGAACAACCCGGCATCCCGGGTGTAGCAGTAGCCCATGCGATCTTCGTTCTTCTCGCGGCCGCCCTTGCGGCTCACCTGGTAGACGGAGAACCTCATGCCTTGGCGCTCGCCGTCAGGTTCTCGAGCTGCAGCTTGAGACGCTCGCTGAAGCTGAGCTTGGTGTACTGCCGCTCCGTCTCGCGGGAAAGCTCCTTCTGCAGCGCGAACACGCTTTGCGGCCGGGACAGCGGATCGAGCGACATGCACCACTCCGTCACTTCGATCAGGTTGTCGCTGTAGACGTTGCGCAGGCGCGAAAGGGAGAGCGCAAGGCGGTCCTTCTCGATGCGCTGTGGCGCGTCGTTCGGCGGATAACCCTGCATGCAGGCGTAGATGCAGGCGCCGATGGCGTAGATGTCGGTCCACGGGCCGAGGGTGCCGTCGCGGCGGTACATCTCGGGAGCGGCGAAGCCGGGCGTGTACATGGGACGGATGAAGTTGCCCTCCTTGCTCAGCACTTCCCGTGCCGCGCCGAAGTCGAGCAGGACCGCCTTGTTCTCGTTGGTGATGAAGATGTTGGCGGGCTTGATGTCCAGGTGCAGCATCTTGTGCTGATGGACGATGCGCAGGCCGCGCAATATCTCGTCGAACAAGGAACGAATCGTCGATTCCCGAAATACCTTGTCACGCTTCAAGTCGCGCGCGGTGACGATGAAATCCTGCAGGGTATCGCCCTGCAGGTAATTCATCACCATGTAGACGGTTTCGTTCTCGCGGAAGAAGTTGAGCACCGAGACGACGCTCGTGTGCGATATCTGGGCGAGCGAGCGGCCTTCCTCGAAGAAGCTCTTCAGGCCGAGGCGATACAGCGGCTGCTTTTCCGGCTTGACGCGGGGCGTCAGCTCTCCCGGCGAACGCTCGGCGAGCGACGACGGCAAGTACTCCTTCAAGGCCACCAGTTTGCGGTCGGCGTCTTCGCACAAGTAGACGACACCGAAGCCGCCGGCCGCCAGTTTCTTGATCACCTGATAGCCGCCCACGACCGTGCCCGAGGGCAATGGCGCAGGTTTCGGCTTTGACATAATCGAGGTGAAATTACGAGGGAAAAACGCGTGCCAGTTTACAGCATGACCGGCTATGCGAATGCCTCCGCAAGCCCGTCGACGCCTGCTTCGGCAGCATTGCACGAAGCATCGAATCCAGCCGCTGAGCATGCCTCATCGGCGCCGCGCATCGGTGTCGAAATGCGCTCGGTCAATGGCCGTTTTCTCGACATCGCCCTGCGCCTGCCCGACGAGATGCGCGCGCTCGAGCCCGCATTGCGCGAGTTGCTGACTGCTCGATTCAAGCGCGGCAAGATCGAACTGCGACTCACCGCCGCAGGGCCTGCCGAACTCGCCGCGCCCGCCCCCGAACCAGGTCTTCTCGCCCGGCTCGCCCGGCTCGAGGCGGTCGTGCACGAGCGCCTGCCCCAAGCGCGCCCGCTCTCGGTTCATGAAGTGCTGCAGTGGAGCCGCACCGAGCCGCAGGCCGGCGTCGCCGACGACACCGTGCTCGCCGCGGCGCGACGCTGCGCCGAGGGCCTGGCCGACGCCAGGGCGCGCGAAGGCGAGCGACTCGCTGTGGTGCTGCACGAGCGCGTCGCCCAGCTGCGCTCGCTTGCCGCCGCCGCCGAGCCCTTGGTGCCCGCCGCGGTGGCGCGCCAGCAGCAGCGCTTCCTCGAGCGCTGGAAAGAGGCGCTCGACAAAGCCGACGGCAGCGACACCATTTCACGACAGGCGATGGAGGAGCGTGCGCTCAACGAGGCCGCCGCCTATGCGGTGCGAATCGACGTGGCCGAAGAACTGGCGCGGCTGCGCTCCCATCTCGACGAAGTCGAGCGCCTGCTGCACAAAGGCGGCGAGGTCGGCAAGCGCCTCGACTTCCTGGTCCAGGAACTGCTGCGCGAGGCGAACACACTGGGATCGAAATCGCCATCGCTCGAGATGACGACGATTTCCGTCGACATGAAGGTGGCGATCGAGCAGGTCCGCGAGCAGGTGCAGAACCTGGAGTAGTGCCGGGCCTCGATGGCTCGCCATTAAACTGCCGGCGGATGGAGTACCCCGGCAACCTGTTCGCAGTCGCTGCGCCCAGCGGCACCGGCAAATCGAGCCTCGTCAAGGCGCTGCTCGAGCTCGATTCCCACCTCGTCGTCTCCATCTCCCACACCACGAGAAGGCCACGTGGGCAGGACCAGCAAGGGCGCGAGTACCACTTCGTCGCCGAAACGCATTTTCGGGCGATGGTCGCGGCCGGCGAGTTCGTCGAATGGGCCGAGGTGCACGGCAATCTCTACGGCACCTCGCGCGGCGCCATCGAGGAGCGCATCACCCACGGCCAGGACGTGCTGCTCGAGATCGACTGGCAAGGCGCGCGGCAGATCAAGAAGCTGTTTCCGAACGCGGTGCTGGTGTTCATCCTGCCGCCGAGCTTCGACGAGCTGCTGCAGCGTTTGGAGCGGCGCGGCGAGGACGACGCAGCCGTGATCGCGCGGCGCATGAACGACGCCCGACTCGAGGTGGCACAGGCCTGCCACTTCGACTTTGTTATCATCAACGCCCTGTTCGAAACGGCGCTTTTCGACCTGAAAGCAATCGTTCATTCCCAGCGGCTCAAGTACGCGTCGCTGCGGCGATCGAAGCCCGCCATCTTCTCCGCGCTCGACCTCGGCTGAGGCCGTCCACCTTCGTTTGACTGGAATCGCCCATGGCCCGCATCACCGTCGAAGACTGCCTCACCAAGATTCCCAACCGGTTCCAGCTGGTGCTGGCGGCCACCTACCGGGCGCGCATGCTGAGCCAGGGCCACGCGCCAAAGGTCGAGACCAAGAACAAGCCGGGCGTTACCGCCCTGCGCGAGATTGCGGCCGGCGAGATCGGCATCGAAATGCTGCGCAAGGTGCCGGTCTAGGTCCGACCCACGGCGCGGCCCGCCCCGCGCTAAATTCGGGCATGGCCGCGCGCTCCTCCACCGCCACACCCGACACCAAGCCGGCGGCGCGAAAACGCCCGGCGCCTCCTCTCGTCCATGCCCCGGCGCCGGCCGACGCCGCGGCGGCGTCGTTCGCCGCGCTCGAGGTCAAGCTCGATTACCTCGACGCCGCCGACATCCGGCGCGTTCGAGATGCCTACCGCTTCGCCGACGAGGCGCACCTTGGCCAGTTTCGCGCCAGCGGCGAGCCGTACATCACGCACCCGATCGCCGTGGCGGGCCTTTGCGCCGAATGGAAGCTCGATGCGCAGGCCATCATGGCCGCGCTGATGCACGACGCGATGGAAGATTGCGGCATCACCAAGGTCGAGCTGATCGAGCGCTTCGGCGCGCCGACCGCCGATCTCGTCGACGGCCTCACCAAGCTCGACAAGCTGCGCTTCTCGACGCGCGAGGAGTCGCAGGCCGAGTCGTTCAGGAAGATGCTGCTGGCGATGACGCGCGACGTGCGCGTGATCCTCGTCAAGCTCGCCGACCGGCTTCACAACATGCGCACGATGGACGCCGTCGAGCGCCCCAAGCAGCAGCGCATCGCCGCCGAGACGCTCGAGATCTACGCGCCGATCGCGCACCGGCTCGGCCTCAACCAGACCTACCGCGAGCTGCAGGAACTCTCGTTCAAGCGGCTGAAGCCCTGGCGCGAGGCGGCCCTGTCGAAGGCGGTGTTGAAAGCGCGCGGCTACCGGCGCGACATCGTCGAGCGCATCCACAAGGACGTGGAGAAGTCATTCACGACCGCCAGGCTGCCGGCGCAGATCTTCGGCCGGGAAAAGACGCTCTACTCCATCTACTCGAAGATGCGCGAGAAGCACCTGAGCTTTGCGCAGGTCAACGACATCTTCGGCTTTCGAGTCGTCGTCGGCACGCTGCCCGAGTGCTATCTCGCCATGGGCGTGCTGCACCAGCTGATGAAGCCGGTGCCCGGCCGCTTCAAGGACTACATCGCGATCCCGAAGGCGAACGGCTACCAGTCGCTGCATACCACGCTAGTCAGCCCGCTCGGCACCGCGGTCGAGTTCCAGATCCGCACCGAGCCGATGCACGCGGTGGCCGAAAAGGGCATTGCCGCGCACTGGCTCTACAAGGAGCACGACGACGGCCCGGTGCAGGGCCACGAGGCGCAGCGCCTGGGCGCGCTCTGGCTGCAGTCGCTGATCGACATCCAGGACGAGACGCGCGACGCCGGCGAGTTCCTCGAGCACGTCAAGATCGACCTCTACCCCGACGCGGTGTACGTCTTCACGCCGATGTCGAAGATCCTGGCGCTGCCGCGCGGCGCCACCCCGGTCGACTTCGCCTACGCCATCCACACCGACGTCGGCGACCATTGCGTCGCGGCCAACGTGAACGGCGAGCCGGTGCCGCTGCGCGCCGAGCTGAAGAGCGGCGACGTGGTCGAGATCATCGGCTCGCCGAACGCGCGGCCCAATCCGGCGTGGCTCAATTTCGTGTCGACCGGCCGGGCCCGCTCGAAGATCAGGCACTACCTGAAGAACATGGAGCAGGAGGAGTCGCGCGACCTGGGCGAGAAGATGCTCGTGCAGGCGATGCGCTCCGAGGGCCTGGCGCTGCCGCCGGAAGACGGCGCCGGCGCCGCGGTCTGGCAGCAGGTGCTGCGCTGGACCGGCAACCGCACGCGCGACGATCTGTTCACCGACATCGGCCTCGGCCGCAAGATCGCCACCATCATCGCCGCCCGCCTCACGCGACTGCTGGCCGAAGGCGGCGTCCGGCCCGACGCCTTGGCGCTGACGCTCGGCCGCTACGGCGTCGACGACTCGGCGCCGTCGCAAGGCGTCGTGCTCATCGACGGCAGCGAAGGCGCCTCGATGCAGCTGGCGCCCTGCTGCAAGCCGATCCCGGGCGACGACATCGTCGGCAACCTCGGCCGCGGCGAAGGGCTCGTCGTGCACACCGCCGACTGCAGCGTCGGCAAGCGCCTGCTCGACCGCGACAGCGAGCGCTGGATGCGCGTCGACTGGGCCGAGCAGCCGTCGCGCCTGTTCGAGACCGCCGTCTCGCTGCTCGTCAGCAACGGCAAGGGCGTGCTGGCTCAGGTGGCCTCGGCCGTCAGCCAGGCCGAGGCCGACATCACCCACATCGACATGGGCAACGAGCCGGCCTCGGAGACCAC
Organism: uncultured Rhizobacter sp.; assembly: GCA_964236395.1. Classification (GTDB taxonomy): domain Bacteria; phylum Pseudomonadota; class Gammaproteobacteria; order Burkholderiales; family Burkholderiaceae_C; genus Schlegelella_A. Next base: position 192 of record CAXSEJ010000026.1, on the reverse strand, counting down.
CGAGCTGAAGCTGCTGCTGAGCGTGCGTGACCGGCTGCACCTCGCCGAGGTCATGCGCACCTTGAAACGATCGCCCGCAGTGCTGCGGGTCGCGCGCGTCAAGCCCTAAAACTCTCGCGCCTCAGGTACGTGCCGCAGCCTGCATCACCATGTCCTTCAACATCGTCTCGACGACACGTGTCGCGCGAGTCG